>DASXQD010000220.1:0-2533 GCA_036493195.1 Gemmatimonadaceae bacterium
ACCCGGATGATTTCGCGAGCGCCGCGCGCGGCTCGTCGCCGGCACGGCGAGAGCGGGAAGCGATCATGAGCATCGCGCACGTCGGCGCACTGTACGGCCACTCGCCGCCGTTCGAGTTTTTGGAAAGCGTGCGACAGCTCCTGTCGGACCGACCAGAGTGGAGGTCGCGACTCCGAATTTCCTTCATCGGCCGACGCTCGTTGAGCGCCGACAGGGCGATTCGGGAGTTTCCCTACCCCGAGACTCTCGAGATCGTCGATCATGTGGGCAAGCGCGAGGCGATTCGACGCATGCACGACGCCGACGTGCTGCTGGTGCTCTCCGCCCCGGGCCTCGCGCGCTATCTCCCCAGCAAGCTCTTTGAATATCTCGCGTCCCGCCGCCCGGTATTGATCTTCGGATCTGCCGGCGAATCCTCGGCACTCGTCGACAAGCTTGGGGCCGGATTGCTGTGCCCTGCTGGCTCAGGCGACGCTCTTGGCGAGGTGCTGGTGCGTTTGCATGATCTGGATCTGTCCCCGCACGACACGGCCGTGGGCGCGTGGCTGCAGGATCATCGTCGCAATGCGCTCTCGGCTCGCGCCTTCGACACGATCGAGTCCGTGATGTCCCACACCTCGAACGATGAGGACTCCCGGAGCCACAGGCTCACAGAAGCGCGTTCGAAGCTTGCTCGGCTCCGGGCCTGAGCACGGCCGCCGGAACATTCAGCGGAACCGAACCGAGATGCTGCTCGACTTTCATCAGAATCGTGTCCACCAGTGCGTCCCAGGTTCGCGCCTTCGCCCAACTCTGGCGTTTCGCTCGCTCTTCCGCCGCGTTCGCAACCGGTAGCAGCGATGCTGATATCGCCTGGCGCCATTCGGCCGGAGTCTCCGCAAGCGCGACGAGATCAGACACGTCGCGTAGCGGAAGAATCGGCGTGCCGATCGCCGGCCGCCCGCTCGCCATGTATTCGCTGAGCTTGAGCGGATCGATGTACTTCGTGTAATCATCCACGCAGTACGGCAGCATGCACACGTCGAAATGCTGCGGGTATGCCGCCAACTCGCGCGACGATTTTCCGCCAAGAAAGTGGACGTTTCTGAGCGCGCCGAGTCGCGCGAGAGTCTCCGGGAGTCCGGGCTGCTCGAGCGCCTTACCCACGAACACGAACGACCACTGCGGATTCTGCTGCGCGGTCTCGTACAACAGCTCCCAGTCGAGCTGCGTCTTGAGAAAACCGGAATAGCCGATGCGAGGACTCGGGATCGCGGCCAGGTCGTCCGGAATGGGCCGGCTCGCCGCGAACGCATTGAAGTCCACACCATTGGGCGTGAGCGTGGCCGAGGAGCAGAGCGCGGCCTTTCTCGCCATGACTGCGGGCGAATGGATGAACACCTCGTCCACCTCCGCCATCAGCACCCGCTCCTCCGCGCTGATCGGCTGCTGCACTCGCGCGAACGAGTACTCGTCGTTGATGTGGTACATGCTCAGATCGTGCTTCACAAGCGGAAGCGCCTTCGAATATTGCGGACTCCAGATGCTCAGCACGATGTGCGTGCACCCCTGCCGCTCCAGGATCGCGCGGGCGTTCTCGAGTCGCCGCTGCATGAGACGCAACGCGAGCGTTCGCGGGCGGTAGAGCCGCGGCAGCCAGGGCTCCGGGCGATACGTGTGCAGCATCGGCAGATCGTCCACCGGATGCTGAACGCTCGGGCCGGAACGCGCGCGCTTGGGTATCGCGCGCCACTCGTGCGGCGGTCCACACCAGACCACGTGAAATTGTTTCGCAATTCGGCTCATGACCTGCGCACGCCCCAACCACTGATCATTCCAGTCATGGGAGACGAGCGCGATGAATCCGGGAGAGACTCTCGGTGAAGAGGAATCGATCCCGTCGGCCATGGGGAGTTTCCGTTTCAGCATCGCTCAGCTCTCGCAGACGTCGATCTTTGCGAATCCCCGGCCGCCGGCGTGCAGCCCCTTCGACGCGCCCAGCTCTCCGATCCACTTCAACGCCAACTGCCCCTCGGCATCACGATTCGTGTCGTCGATCAGGATCGAGACCCGCTTCGCCAGTTTGCCGCGCATCATGGGGAGCATCCCGCTTCTGCCGCCGCGCGTGACGCCAGGCGGCCCGTCGCAGACGACGAGCGAAAAGTCGTTCGGCAGCTCACTCAACTGCACGTCGTACCAGTCGAATGATCCGAAATCGCGCAGCGGCGCCAGATGGACGACGACGTTCGTCAGGCCGAAGTGCTCGATCGCATCCGTCACACGCGCATGCCACTCCGGATTGTGCTCCAGCGAATGCAGTCGAATTCCGCGGCGCGACGCGATCGCTCCCAACAAGAGCGTCGTCAACCCCGACCCGCATTCGAGAATCGAGCTCTTCGCCTTCTCGGCGGAACGCACCACCTCGCGAAGGTAGTGTGCCTCGGCGGCCCATCGTTCGTTGCCCCAGCCGAAGATGGCGTCCGTCCAGAGCACCGAGGCTGTGCGCGGCGCGTGTGCGCGCGTCAAGCGCGTCATCACGCGCTCGAGCATCTCG
>DASXQD010000221.1:0-1836 GCA_036493195.1 Gemmatimonadaceae bacterium
GACAATCTCACGCCGCTCAAGGCGCTGCAGCTTCTGGCCGAGCTGCAACGCGACGCCAACGGCTGAGCGGACAGCTCAGCCGCTCGCTCACTCCATCGCGAACTCGCGCGCGAACGCGACGACGAACGAGAAGGTCTTCGCCTTGCTGCGCGTTTCCATCGCGTCCGAGATGCGCTCGAGTCGCGCGGGGATGCCCATGATCTTCTCCTGCGCCTGACGGCCCGTCGCGTCGAGCCCCTCGAGCGCATCGATCGCCCAATTCCTGATCTGCTCCTCCACGATCCGCAGGTAGTCCCGGGGGCCGTAGATTCCGGCGCGACGGATGACATCCGCCATCTCGCGAAAGCTCGGCATGTTCACGCCCGGCATGTCGATCGACGGCATGATGGCGGCGGCCGACACGAGAGCACGATTCGGATCGCGCTTGAGCACCGCCTCGAAGATCTGACGGTAGAACACGTAGTGCCGCGCCTCTTCCTTCGCGACGTTCGAGAGTACGACGCCGATCGTCGGCTCGAACTCGGAGGCGAGCTTGCCGGTGTTCGCGTGACTCACCTGCGTCGCACGCTCCTGCAACGTGGTGTAGACGAACACGCGATAGGGATCCTTGTCCCACGCGGGCTCGAAGCCCGCCTTGAGATACTCGAACTGCATGCGCTCGAGCTCGGGATTGTTGAGGAGCTGGCTATCGCGCGTGTAGTCATGCAGCACGGCACCGTGACGGTCTTCCTCCGCGGTCCAGAGATTGGTCCACTTGGACCAGAAGCTGTCGCTCCCCAGATAGACGGCGAGCAGTCGGTGGAAGTGCGGAAGACCTTCTTCGGTGAGGAGATTGAGCGCGAGCGCAACGCGCAGCGGCGTGCTGATGCCGCGGGTGCGCGCACGCAGCTCGGCGATGTGATGATCCGGATCCGTATCCGGCGGCGGGGCGAGCAGCTCGCTCGGGAACCACAGAATGCGCTTCGACTCGTGCACGACCATCAAGTCGTGAACCTCTTCCTCGAGATCGGCGAGCACCTCGACCTTCGCCAGCATCTCCATTTCCGGAACAGTCATATAGCAGCCATTGAAGAAGCGTCGAGGGAGTACGCACGCTCGCGCGGCGATCCGCAGCCCCGAGAATCTGAATCGTTGGGTGAAGCCTGGACAAAAATACGCGAAGCCGGACTAAGCATTGAGTGCGTGTGAACGACGTGTCCCACAGCTCGAGCAAAAAACGGGCAAATTGTATTCAACCATACTACGCCGCTTCGGTTTGCCAGCACAACGGCTGCGGGAGAACCAACGGTGTCGCCTAGCGCGCCATCATGTATGCGAGCACGTCGCTTCGTGTGACGATTCCGCCGAGCGCGCCGTTGGCTCGCACGAGCAGCGCTGGGTTCGATTTCGACAGCAGCTTCACCACGCTCTCCACAGTCTGCGTGCCCTCGATGACGGGGAATGGCGGCTCCATCACCTCGCTCACGGGCGCGTCGAGAAGCTTCGCGTTCTCGAGTGCTTTCGCAGACAGCACGCTCTCGGACACGGAACCGACGCAGCTGTCTCCGTCCATCACCGGCAGCTGCGACACGTCGTGCAGCGACATGAGACCGAGCGCCTGGCGCACGCTGGCTGGGGGCGCGACGCTGACGACGCGCGGCGTTCCATCCGATTTTCCCTGAAGCAGTTGTCCCACCGGCATGCGGTCGGTGTCGAGCAACTGGTTTTCACGCATCCATTCGTCGTTGTAGAGCTTCGACAGGTAGCGCTCACCAGTGTCGCACAGGAAGGTGACCACGTATGCATTGGGGTCGTTCACCTCGCGCGCCACCTGCATCGCGACGTGCGCGATGAGCC
>DASXQD010000222.1:0-6203 GCA_036493195.1 Gemmatimonadaceae bacterium
CCTGAGCGGCTACTTCCGCGGAATGTCCGTGTACGGAATGTTCATGATCGGGTAGTCGCTCCATCCCTTGTAATCGAAGTGCCACCACTCCGCGTGGTACACGGTGAATCCCTGAGCTTCCATGGCGCGACGCAGGAGCGCGCGCTGCCAGCGCTCGAGCGATGTCCCGCCAGGATAGTTCGCGAATGCCCGGTCCGACGTTTCGTCGTACGTGCTCGGCATGTCGACCGGCTTGCCCGTCGCGAGATCGTAGAGCGTGATGTCCGCCGCCGCGCCGCGATTGTGGCGCGAGCCTTCGCTCGGATCGGCGACGAAGATGTGCTTGTCCTCCGGCGTCGCATCCCAGAACATCTTCGTCACGTACCACGGCCGATAGCTGTCGTGCACGAGTATGCCGTAGCCCTGCGTCTTCAGAAACCGATGCGCCCGCACGAGCGCCTCGGCCGCCGGTCGCTGCAGAAACGCGCGAGCCTGCGGATAGAATTTCGTTCCGAGGAAATTGTTCGTCGTCGCGTAGCGTACCTCGAGATGGATCGTGCTGTCGAGCGACGTGAGCTCCACGAGATCCGGCGTGCGCGGACGATTGTGCTCCACTGGTGGTGAGGCCGCGCGCGCCTCGCGCTCGAGCTCCGCGACCGGGCGCACCGGCGCCACGCGCAGCTGATTTCCCGATGCAGGGCCGATCGCGCGCTTCGGAAACCAGACTTTGCCCACGTACAGGCCGGTGATCGCGCCGGCCTTATTCGACGAGAAGCGAACCGGCTCCGAGTCGTACAGCGAGGCGGCAGGGAAGGTGAAGAGCGAATCGTCGTGGCGCGTGAGCGGCGACTGGAAGAACCACTCGATGAGCGCCTCGAGATGTCCGCGGTTCTCGAGGATGTAGAGGATGTCGTGATCCCACCCGTACTCGCCAACGAGCCTGGCGAGTGCTGCGCGCGCGGGCGCCGGCTTGGTGTCGGCCACGCGAGCGAAGTGCTGATCGTCGAGATCGAGTGTGTCGCCGCGGCGCAGCAGGTGCGCTCCGTAGCCGAGGCGGTCATCGCGAACGAGCGTGTCGCCGAGGAGGCGCAGCGCGCCGCGCGTGCCGCCGGCTTCGTTGCGCACTACGAGCTGGCTGGCGGTGGACGGCGAGTCCGATGGTGCGGTGACGTAGGTGAGCTCGAATGCCCCGCTCTTCGACGAGTACCGCCCCGCGAGCTGCGCCGCTTGATCCGAAGGAACCGGCGCCGTGGGCGTCCACTCCGGAAGCGCGCGATGCGCGCGAGTCGCGAGCATGGCGCGGAGTGCCGCGTCGGCAACGCGCGAAGCCACGACGTTCGTCGCATCGAGCGTGGTGACCACGGCGACGCCGAGACTGTCGTCGGGGAGCATCTCGGCGTCGGTTGCGAAGCCGTAGATCGCGCCGGCGTGCCCGATGAGCCGATGTCCCTCGAGCGTGTCGATGCCGAAGCCGATGCCGTAGCCGGTGCGCTCGCCCTTGGCCGCGAACTGCGGTACCCACATCGATTCGAGCGTCGCCTGCGAGAGCACGCGTGCGCGCTCGCCCTGGCCGCGCGCGAACATCGCGCTCATGAAGCGACAGAGATCGGTGACCGTGGTGTAGAGCGAGCCGGCGGGCGACTCGCCGAGCTGAAATCCGGGGGCGACGAAGCGGCGGCCGTCGTACGTCCACATGTAGCCGACCGCGAGCCGAGGCGCGAGCGCGGGCGTGAGCTCGAACGCGCTCTCGTCCATGCCGAGCGGCGCGAGGACCTGCGTCGCAAGGTACGAGGCGAAGGGCTGCTTGCCGACCGTCTGAAGCACGTCGCCCACGACCGCGATGCCGGCGTTCGAGTACTTGGTGTGCGTGGCCGGCGGGTAGATCAGCGTGGTGGAATCGAGGCTCGCAACGGTGGCGGCGATCGGGGGCGACGTGGTATCGAAGTAGTTGCCCACGGGCGGCTCGCGCACGAGTCCCGCGCGATGAGAGGTGAGCTCGCGCACCGTGATCGGAGTGCCGAATGGATTCCCGGGATGAAAGTCGGGGAGATAGCGCGACACCGGCGCATCGAGATCGACTCGATGCTGCTCGACGAGCTGCATGATGCCGACATCGGTGAAGAGCTTGGAGACGGAGCCAACGCGGTACACCGTTTCTGCCGTGGCGGGCACGTGGTGTGCCGAATCGGCATCCCCGAAACCGCGCGCCCACACGATCCGGTGGCCGTCCACGAGCGCGATCGAGAGCGCGGGGAGGCTCTTGTCGCGCATCTCCGAGGTGATGATGCGCTCGAGATAGCTGGCGACGGCTGCGTGCGCCGAATCCGCGGGAACGGTATCGGGGCGGGATGCGCGCTGCGGGCGCGCCGGCGTGGAGCAGCCGAGCGCGAGGAGCGCTGTGACGAGCGCCGTCATCGGCGCCAGCTTCGACGCCGATGGCGACCTCCTGAAGGCGCCCTGCATCAACCGAAGCGCCAGCCGAGCAGATTCCACTGATTGAAGAACAGGCACACCGCAACGGCGGCGAGCACCAGAACGGTGAAGCGCACGCGCCGCCCGGTGGTCCAGAATCCGTTGCGCCACGACTGCACCAGTGCCGCGAGCAGCAGCAGCGTGAGCACCACGAACACGATCGGCATGACGAGCGCCGCCTTCAGCGATCCCGGAATGGCCGAGAAGAGAGTGCTCGCATTCGCGGCGAGCACGATCCCGATCACGATGAAGGTGAGGAAGAACCATGCGGCAGTGAGGAGCGCGAGTCTGTGGGCGCGCTTCTGCTCGACCGGCAGCTCCCGGTTCACCTTGCGTCGATAGAAGGCGGTGAGCAGTGCGGCGAGGAAGATGAGCGTGGAGAGACCGAGAACGGTATACCAAAGCGCCGGACGCTCCATGAACGGCACGCGCTCGGTGCCCATGAACGGCAGATCCTCGATCGCCATGTGCTTCGCGGCGCCCGTGGAGTCGCCGTAGAACGTGATGCGCCGGTGGCCTTCCACCTGCTCGAACACACCGTTGCCGATCGGCGCGAATTGCGCGGGCTTCTCGCCGAGTCCCGTAACGAGCAGCCGCTTGTCCTTGTCGAGAACCGACACCTTGATCGGCGGCTCGGCGATCAGGATCGCCTTCTCGAGCTTCGTCGAGCTGTGCCGCGCGAAGCGATAGTCACCCACGTACTTCTGCGCCATGGTGCTGAAGTCCGCAGGCGCCGCCGGCGGCGCCGCAGCGACCTTGGCGGGGAAGTAGCGATCGAAGAATGCGCGCATGAGCCCCTCGCGCGCCGGGCCGCCTCCATCGCCGACGTACGATGCGAAGATGCCGACCTGCGCCTCCGGAATGATGTACATCTCGGTGTGCATGTGCTGCGTGTCGCCGGCGTGGCCGATCACGCGCGTGCCGTTGAACTCCTGCTCGTAGAATCCGAGGGCCATGCCCGGCAGCCGCGGGTCGTTCGCGAATGCGCGCTTGTGCATGAGCTCCGCGGTCTCCGGCTTGAGAATGCGAACGTTGCCGTACTGCCCGTCCTGCAGATGCGCGATCATGAAGTGCGTCATCGAGATGGCCGACATCGAGCCCGAGCCTGCCGGGCGGAATCCGCCGACGTACTCGAACGGCTTGGGGACGTACACGCCGTTCTCGTATGCGTAGCCGACCACGCTGTACGGTCTGATGTCCGGCGGAGGCGGCTCATCGAAGGTGGCGTACTTCATGTCGAGCGGCTCGAGGATGTTGCGGCGGATGTACTCGTTGAAGGGCATGCCGCTCACCTGCTCGACGATCAGTCCCGCGAGTGCGGCGCCGTAGTTCGAGTAGGAGGAGAGCGCGCCGGGCGGACGCACGCGCGTGGGCATGTGCTTCTGGAGCGTGGTCGCGATCGGCTCGACCTTGGACGAGTCCTCGATGATGAGATAGCCGAGCGCTCCGTCTTCCCAGCCGGCGGAATGCGTCATGAGATCACGGATGCGAATGGGCTTTCCGTACTTGTCCGGGATCTTGAAGGTCTTGAGATAGGAGTTGACGTCGCCGTCGAGATCGAGCTTTCCCTGCTCGACGAGCTGCATGACCGCAGTCCAGGTGAAGAGCTTGGAGGTCGAGCCGATGCGGAAGAGGCTCTTGGCGGGATCGACGGGAATGTTCTTCGCGATGTCCTGGTGGCCGTAGCCCTTCGCGTAGAGCACGCGCCCGTTCTTGATCACGGCGACGACGGCGCCGGGAATGTGCAGCTGTTCGATGTGCGCCTTCATGATGCCGTCGATGAAATCGCCGAGGGCGGCGGTGTCATCGAGGGCGGGGGTGCTCATCGTGGAGGCGACGGCGGTGACGGGCGAGGGTTGGCCGCCGTGCGGACCCGGGGTTTTGGGCGAGGCCTCGGTGGGCACCTGCGCGCTCGCGGGAGCCGGGAGCAGCGCCGACACGGCTGCGAGAAATGCCACGCTCACGGCGCAACGAATGGTGCGCCTCCGCTGTACCGCTGCCATCCGGTCGCTCCTGTAGGGGGGTCGACCTGTATACAACATCGGTATACCAAATACCGCAAGAGGCCATCCCTGCGGCGGCGCTGCGACTGGGCTAGAAGCGCACCTTGTGGCGGCCGGCCTTGGGCACGATCCGAATCACGTCCTGATCCCACGAGCTCCAGCTCCCCCGTTCTCCGTGCTGCGCGACGATGCGCGCGAGCCGTCGCGCCGCGTTGTGCCAGTTCGTCTCGGCCGCCCGTTGCGCGGCGTCCGGATTGCCCTTCGCGATGCTGGCGGCGATCACCTCGTGCTCCTTGACGGATGCGGACAGCTCATCGAGCAGCACGGTGACGTAGAGCCGGGAATAGCGCTCGCTCTGGGGCTTGATGGCGCGATAGAGGGTGAGGAGGCGCGGGCCGACGACCTCCTCCACGAAGCTGCGATGGAACTCGAGATCGAGATCGAAGACCAGCGACGCGTCCTCGCGCTTGCGCGACTCGAGCGCGAGCTCGCGATTGAGCGCGCGGAGCCGGAGCGCGAGCGCCTTTCGGCGGGGGGCGGGGAGCGACGCGGCCATGCGCGCCGCGAGCCCCTCGAGGTGTCCCACGATGAAGTACACCTCCTGGCCATCGTCGCGGGTGAGCGGGGCGACGATGAGGCGGCGCTCGCGACCCTTGCCGGCGGAGGCAACGAAGCCTTCCTGCTCGAGGCGGTGGAGGGCGCTGCGCACGGGGGTGCGACTGAGGCCGAGGCGTTCGGCGATCACGCGCTCGGAGATGCGAGCGCCGGGCGGGAGCTGTCCCCAGACGATGACGCTGCGCAGGTCGTGGTAGGCGCGCGAGACGTTGTCGAGGCGCTCGCTCGCCTCGGCGGAGGTCGCGGTGCGGCGCCGGGCGGGAGTCTTGGCCGTGCGGAGAGACGGGGACACGATCGCGGACGATACGCGCGTTGCGGCGGCGGCGCAAGCGCGCGGAGCGACGCGGGCAGGGACGCGGCGCACATCGCGCGGAGGGAATCGGCCTCCCGATTGCGAGCCCAAATGGTAGACCGTTGTGGTATACGAGTTCGCGGCATATGTTGGTCCCCCACCGGCTCGTGCTCCGATTCTCGCCTCCACCGGTCTCGCGTGCTCGACGACTCACGCCCTCGCCCCACCACTCCCGCAGCACGCGCCGATGCGAGCGCGCTCGCCGACGAGCCGAGCGACATCACGGTGCGCCCCATCACGCTCCGCGCCGAATGCCAGGCGTGCGTCGCGCTCCAGCGCGAGATCTGGGGCGACGAGGACGCCGCCCCCGCATCCGTGCTGCAGGTCGCCTCGCACGTGGGCGGCATCGTCGCCGGCGCGTTCGCGGCGGACGGCGAGCTCCTGGGATTCGTGTTCGGACTCCCGGCACTCATCGACGGCACGATCGCGCACTGGTCACACGTGCTGGGCGTGCGCGAGTCCGCACGCAATGCGGGAATCGGCCTCCTGCTCAAGGAACATCAACGCGGGGAGCTCGCGCGCCGCGGGATCGAGCGCATGTACTGGACGTACGATCCGCTGATCGCGAAGAACGCCCATCTGAACCTGAATCTGCTCGGCGCACGCGCGGTCGAGTACGCGCGCGACATGTACGGCACGACCACGAGCCCGCTCCACAATGGCCTCGCCACGGATCGCCTCATCGTCGTGTGCGACACCACGCCCAACGCGTCGAGGCGCACGACGGCCAGAGCGCACGCGCACGAACGATGTCCGCTGCTCACCGCGGAGCCGCGACCGGG
>DASXQD010000223.1:0-6309 GCA_036493195.1 Gemmatimonadaceae bacterium
CGATCCTCGATGCGATGGGATACGCCGAGGATGCGCAGTACCACATGAACGAGGGGCACGCCGCGCTCATCACCCTCACCCTTCTCGAGCGCGAGCTCGCGGGACGCGCGCGCCACGATATCGGCGAAGCGGATCTCGAGCGCGTGCGCCGTCGCTGCATCTTCACCACGCACACGCCGGTTCCCGCAGGCCACGATCGCTTCGACGAAGGCGAGTACCGGAGTGTGCTCGGCGATGACCGCGCGCAGCTCCTCGTCGACGCGCACGTGGTCGAGGACCATACGCTCAACATGACGCACCTGGCGCTCCGACTCTCGCGCTACGTGAATGCGGTGGCGATGCGGCATCGCGAGATCTCGCAGGGGATGTTCCCGGACTATCCGATCGACTCGATCACCAACGGCGTGCACGCGCGCACGTGGACCGCCGCGCCGTTTCAGGAGCTCTTCGATCGTCGCATCCCCGAGTGGCGTCGCGACAATCAGTATCTCCGCTACGCGATCGACATTCCGCTCGAGGAGATTCTCGATGCGCACGCGGCCACGAAGGCGGCGCTCTTCGCCGAGGTGCTGAAGCGCACCGGCGTGAAGCTCGATCCCGCGGTCTTCACGATCGGCTTCGCGCGCCGTGCCACGCCGTACAAGCGCGCGGATCTCATCTTCTCGGACATCAAACGGCTCAAGGCGATCGCCGGGCGCTCCGGAAAAATTCAGCTGATCTTTGGCGGAAAGGCGCATCCGCGCGATGAGGGCGGAAAGGCACTCATCAGGCAGATCTATTCCGCAGCGGCCGAGCTGCACGGCAATGTGCAGGTGGTCTATCTCGCGAACTACGAGATGGACATCGCGCACCTGATGACCTCGGGCGTGGACCTGTGGCTGAACAATCCGACGAAGCCGCTCGAGGCATCGGGCACGAGCGGAATGAAGGCGGCGCTCAACGGCGTGCCCTCGTACTCGGTGCTCGATGGATGGTGGGTGGAGGGATGCATCGACGGCGTCACAGGGTGGGCGATCGGCCGCGCGCGCGGCGGGCCCGACGATGAGATCGCGGACCTGTACGTGAAGCTCGAGCGCGTGATCCTGCCGCTCTTCTACGGTCTGCCGTTCTCGTGGGCGAACGTGATGCGCAATGCGATCGCGCTCAACGGCTCGTTCTTCAACACGCAGCGCATGGTCGGACAGTACGTGCACAACGCGTACTTTCCCGCGGCCAATCAGCGGCCGATACCCGTGGCGGCGGCGGAAAACGCGAAGGAAGAAGTGCACAGCGCCTGGGCCGGCGTGCGGTAGAAACGCGGTGACGGTTAACGTCGTGAGGCGCGGCGCGTCTACCGGGTGACTCTCACACGATGCGCCTTGCCATGTTATCTCGACTGCTTCCCTCGCTCGCGCTTTTCGGCGCTGCGCTCCTGCTCTCGTGCTCGTCCGCGGCCGGCGCGCAGCAAACGCCCGGGATGGACATGTCCTCGTCCGCCACTGCCATGCAGGGCGACGAGATGCCGGCGAGCCACATGACGATGACCACGCTCGCGCCCATGCGCGCGGGCGATGCCGAGCGTGCGGCGGCCATTGCGGACACGGTTGGTCGCGCCATCGAGAAGTATCGCGACTACCATGTCGCGCTCGCGGAAGGATTCACGATCTTCCACGCGGAGGTGCCGCAGAAGGTCTATCACTTCACGAGCAGATCGAACGCGCTCGCGGCGTTGTTCACCTTCGATCCTTCACGTCCGACTTCGCTGCTCTATCGCAAGTCGCCGAACGGCTATCGTCTCGTTGGCGCGATGTTCACCGCGCCCAAACGATTTACTCCCGAGCAGCTGAACGCGCGCGTGCCGCTGAGCGTCGCCGAATGGCACATGCACACGAATCTGTGCCTGCCGCCCAGGGGACAGAGTCGGACGATGCTGCCGGCGGGAAGCACGCCCTCTCGCTTTGGATTGCGCGGAACGATCAGCACCGAGACCGCATGCTCGGCTGCCGGCGGCCGATTTCTTCCGACCGTGTTCGGATGGATGGTGCACGTCTCGCCGTGGGAAAAGAACCCCGCGCTCGTGTGGGGCACGCACGAGAGCGATCACGACATGAACGGACGCTGACGCACGTGGCTGGTACGTAGCTGCACGCAGCTGGTGCAGCTACCTAGCGCGATGCTTCGGAAGCGTTCCGGTTCGGTGTGGGCGATGCGGACAAGCTGGCCGTCGATGCGTAGAACTCGTCGATGCACGTGCGAATGATTTCCTCGAGCGCATCGCGCGACTTGAGACTGCCACCGTCGCCGTCATCGGTGAGCGTGAACCACTGTTCCTTCAACAGAATGATGAGACGCTCGACGGGAAGACCGCGGCGTCGCACCTCGTTGCACACGAGCCGCATCGCGCGCTGAACGTCCCCGTGACGTATCGGACGTCCGGACATCGCGCCGCTGCGCTGCGTCTGCAACCAGAGTCGCAGCGCACCGATGGATGTTGCGGAGAGAGTTTTCGACGTCGTGTCGGATTGGAACGGGGTCGTATCAGGCGGTGGGCTCATCTGTCTACTCGCATGCTTGTGGCGGACGCGACGTAACATTGGGATTACTCGAGAGGCAACCCGGCTGCACCGCAGGAGTTTTTCGCAACATTCGCATCGACATTCGAAGGCGCATTTTACGCCACCGAAGATCCATGGAGTACACAAGATACAGCGAGAGGGTCCGTCGATGCAAGTTCTTGAGCCACAAGAACTTACAGACGCTTTTGTGTACGGAGTCATACCTGTTTTGGTACGCTCCGGAACAGAGCAGTGCTACGCTAGGTACGCTCCTCGTGCGCCACGCCGAACGTCCCTCCCATGATCCGCTCCTGCTCGGCGCGAACCACGCGATAGCACTCGCACGACGTCTGCTCCAGCCCGGCCGCGTCGAGCACCTTCAGCCGACCGCGGGAGTACGTCAGGTAGCCTTCCTGCTGCAACAGGCCAAGTGCCACGGTCACGCTCGCGCGCCGCACGCCGAGCATGGCGGCGAGGAACTCGTGCGTGAGCGAGAACTCGTCGGCTCCCACGCGGTCGCGCGTGGCCAGGAGCCAGCGCGCACAGCGCTCCTCCAGCGCGTGCTTGCGGTTGCACGCCACCGATTGCGCCGTCTGCTCGAGCAGCACGTACGAGTAGCGCAGGAAGATCGATTGCGTTTGCTCATCCTGCTCCGCGAGCCAGCTCCGAAAGCGATCGGCGTCCACGCGCGCTGCTTCGCCGTCGACCTGCACCACCGCGATCGAGTGACTCGCGCGCACGCCGAGGATCACCGGAACGCCGATGATTCCCTCGTGGCCCACTGTTGCGGATTCGACCGGCGAATGCCGCTCCAGCGGGGTGAGCACCGAGAACACCGCGCTGCGCGGAAAGTACACCGCATGAATCCGGCTCTCGGGTCTCCACGCCACCTGCCGAGCGGTGACTGCCATTGGTTCGAGGTGCGGCGCGAGCGACGCGTACGCGGATTCGGGCAGCAGCGACAGCAGAAGATTTCGCTCGCTCGACTGATCTTCAGCCGATTCTCTGCTCGAGCGAATGTCGAAGGGCGCGCGCGACGCTCGGCGTAGGGGACGCGGGAACTCTTCCTGTGAAGCGGACATGTCGTAAGGGTGTGCAATAATGTCGCCGCTCTAGTGCGCACAGTTTTGTACTAAAGCGACTCACGATAACGACATGCTCGTGTGCCTAGATGCGCTTGCACTTCGACGCATCGAAGTCGTTGTTCACCGTGTCCATCCCCGCTCGCAGCTGATTGTAGCGCGCCGCGCGCTGCGAATCGAGCGAGCGCGCATCGCCCGTGAGGCGCGCGAGCGTGACGAGCGCTTCATCTGCCGCGCGATATCCGTACGCGAGCTCCGTACACGACAGCCGCTTCTGTCCAAAGTCCACTCGGCGATCGTGATAGTTGTGCAATCCATGCTCGAGCGAGTCCGCGAGCGAATCGAAGCGCGACTGCAGCGCCACGTTGATGTTCGAAGTGGCGGGTGCGCTCGCACTCGGCGGAGATTGCGATGCGACATTCGGCACGGGCGCAGGCGCGGGCGGAGCGGCCGGCGCCAGGCTCGTCGTGTCGACCGGCGGCGGTGTCGCGTCCGCATTCTGCACCGCGGCGGCGCTTCCCGCGGCGAGTGCAGCTTGCGCGAGCGAATCCAGCCGCTGTTGTGCGGCGACCCCTTGCGCGTTCGGCGGGTTTGGCGCGACCGCGGCCGCGGGCTCGCGATCGCGCGGGAGCGATGCCATCGGCGGCTCGGGAAGCCGGCGCGAATTCCAGATCATCACGGCCACGAACGACAGTCCGAGCGCGAGCACGGTGATGATCGCGCTGCCCACCCACCGACTGCGAAGCGGCGCCGAGCTCACGGCATCGTCGGCGGGCGAGGGAATCATGAGCGGCAGTGCAGCGGGCATCGCGTCGGGGTCGGCCTGCCTCGTCGTCGCCGACGTGTGCACGCTGCGCTCATCGTCGTCGCGCTCGACGAGCTCGGACGTGCTGTAGCTCGTCCAGTCGATCAGCGTGCGAAGACGGCCGCCCTCGAGCGCTCCCTCATCGTCCACCTGCTCGTAGAACGGAACGTACGCGCCGCCCTCCGCGGGATCGGCGTGCGCGCGAAAGAATCCGCCCGCGGGCTCGTTGCCCTCGGTGGCGATCACGAGCCCGCACTGCCACCCCTCCGTGAAGCGCGCGCGATGCGTCTCCAGATCGAGTGTGCTCGGCGACGGCGAGAGAAAGGGCGTGCTGTGATACCAGCCGATGAGCGTCGACCTGCGACGCCGCACCTCGAGCTGCTGCCCGAGCCACTCCGCGTCGGGGATCTGCACCGGCTCCTCCTCCGAGATCGTGTGTCCCGTGCGCAGCGTTCCCGTGATGCACAGAAACCGCCGCTTCGTGTTCGGGCATTCGCACGGCTCGCCGATCAGAAAGCCGAGCAGCTCCTGGTCGGGGGAGGACGAGAGATGGCGGATCACCTCGCGCAGCGCTCCCTGCGTGATCACGATCGCCGGCTGCGAGAGCTCCATCGAGCGCGCGAGACCTTCCACCGGCGCCCAGAGGATCGCCTGGTCGTCTGGAAACGGCTTTCCGATCTGGAGCGGTGGCGGTGGGCCTGTCTTGGCGTTCCGCTGTCTCACGGGGTCACCTCGGGAGGCCATTTATATACGAAATCCCGTTTGTTCGCGCGAGCATCGCATGCGTGACCATACCCCAAAACATAGAGCAGGTTACAGCGTTTAGCCGGGCTCGGACTGCCTCTCCTCCGCCGCGACCGGCTCGAGCGACGAAACCGCCGGGCCCGTGAAAACTTTCCCGTATGCGTCGAAACGCGAGCCGTGACACGGGCAGTCCCACGACTTCTCGAGTGTGTTCCAATGGACGATGCACTTGAGGTGCGGACACACCGCCGACAGCTCGTGAAGAATTCCTTCCTCATCACGATAGACCGCCACCGGATGCGTCTTCCGGCGCGTGACCTTCCCCTCGCCTCGCGGAAGCTCATCGGGCGACTCGCCGTCGAGCGGGCGAAGCCACTCGGTGTACATCACGCCGACGTTCGCATTCTCCTTCACGAATTCCTTGAGCGCGCCGTAGTTGATCGAGATGCGCGACGGGTCGTACAGCTTGGCCCACGGATTCTCGCGGCCGGCGATCAGGTCGCTGATGATGAGTCCCGCCATCGTGCCGTGCGTCATCCCCATCCCGGAATCACCGGTGCACACATAGACGTTCTCGTCGCCGGGATTGCGGCCGATGAACGCGAGCAGGTCAGCCGGCTCCTGCACCTGTCCCGACCAGTGATACGGGAAATCGACGATGTGCGGAAAGCGCTCGCGGGCCCATCGCTCGAGATGCCGGAAGCGCTCCTCCATGTCCGACTCCTGCCCCGTCTTGTGATCCTCTCCACCCACGATCAGCTCGTGATACTCGTCGTCCGATGCCGTGGTCTGCAGGCGCACATAGTGATACGGATCTTCGGTGTCCCAGTAGAGCGCGTCGGTGACGGAGCCGCGCGGCACTCGCGCGGCAATGGCGTACGTGCGATAGGGCGCCTGCTTCGTGTGCATCGCCATGAGATCGTTGATCGGCGAGTTGGTGCACACCACGAGAATATCCGCCGTGACTTCCACGCCGGGTGCCTCGATCGTCACCGTGACTCGTCCATCCTTCGTTTCCGTATTCGTCACGTGCGATCCGCAGAAGATTCTCCCGCCTGAGCGCACCACCGCCTCGGCCATGGCCGAGAGGTAGGCGAGCGGATGAAAGCGCGCCTGATTGGGAAAGCGGAGGCACGGCCCCGTT
>DASXQD010000224.1:0-8563 GCA_036493195.1 Gemmatimonadaceae bacterium
CTGGTGCGGCCGTCGTACGTGCTCGGTGGGCGCGCGATGCAGATCGTGTACGACGATGAGTCGTTGCGCGGCTATTTCATGACAGCGGCGCGCGTGTCGGAGGATCGTCCCGTGCTGATCGACCGGTTCCTCGAGGACGTGCTCGAGATCGTGCAACGAGAGCAGCCGCTCGGCGTGATCGTCCAGCTTGGCGGCCAGACGCCGATCAAGCTCACGCGCGCGCTCGAGCGGGCAGGCGTGACGATGCTCGGGACATCGCCCGACGCGATCGACATCGCCGAAGATCGTCGGCGATTCGACAAGGTCGCGCGCGAGCTCGGCATCCGGCAGCCGCCCAATGGTACCGCGACGACGCTCGCCGAGGCGGAGGCGGTGGCTCTGGAGGTCGGCTATCCGGTGCTCGTGCGCCCCTCCTACGTGCTCGGTGGGCGCGCGATGCAGATCGTGTACGATCAGAGCTCGCTGCGCGGCTACTTCGAGACGGCGGCGCGCGTCTCGGAGGATCGTCCGGTGCTCATCGATCGCTTTCTCGAAGATGCATACGAGGTGGATGTCGATGCGATCGGCGACGGCACCAGCTACGTGATCGGCGGTGTCATGCAGCACATCGAGGATGCGGGAATTCATTCCGGCGACTCTGCGTGCGTGCTTCCGCCGTACATCATTCGCGAGGAGGACCTCGCGACGATGCGCACGCACACGCTCGCGCTCGCAAAGGCGCTCGGCGTGGTCGGACTGATCAATGTGCAGTTCGCGATCCGCGACCGCATCGTCTACGTGCTCGAGGTGAATCCGCGCGCGAGCCGCACCATCCCGTTCATCTCCAAGGCGATCGGCGTGCCGCTGGCATCGCTCGCCGCGCGCCTGATGATGGGCGAGAGCCTCGAGGATGTGGGATTCACGGCGGAAGTCGTTCCGCCCTACGTGTCGGTGAAGGAAGCGGTGTTCCCGTTCAACAAGTTCCGCGGCGCCGATCCGGTGCTCGGTCCCGAGATGCGCTCGACGGGCGAGGTGATGGGAATTTCCGAGAGCTTCGGCAGCGCATTCGCCAAGGCGCAGCTTGCGGCCGACAACGGGCTTCCGCTCAGCGGGGCGGTCCTCGTCACCGTCAACGATTCGGACAAGGCGCACGTCGCGCCGATCGTGCGCCGCTTCCAGGACATGGGTTTCCAGGTGCTCGCGACGCCGGGCACGGCGAAGTTCCTGCGCGCCCGCGGCATCGCGGCCGAGACGGTATTCAAGGTGCACGAAGGTCGTCCGAACGGCGTCGACCTGATCGTCAATGGTCAGGTGCAGCTTCTGATCAACACGCCGCTCGGGAAGCACTCGCAGACCGATGACTACACGATGCGCCAGGCCGCGGTCGCGCATCGCATTCCGTACACCACCACGATGTCCGCGGCGAGCGCCGCGTGCGACGCGATACTCTCGCTTCGTTTCAGGTCACCCGAGGTTCGCTCGCTGCAGGAGTGGCACGAGGTGACGCGCGCCGCCACGGTCAGTGCGCGGCGCGAGATCCCGGCACCCATCGGAACCTGATGCCTGTCCCGCTGCTCGACCTGCGCGCGCAACACGCGCGAATTCGCGAGAAGATCGTTCCGGCGATGTTGCGCATCGTCGAGGATCAGACCTTCATTCTCGGCCAACCGGTGGAAAACTTCGAGCGTGAAGTCGCGGCGCTGTCGCAGACGAAACACGCCATCGGCTGCGCGAATGGCTCGGATGCGCTCCTGCTCTCGTTGCGCGCTCTCGACATTGGCGCCGGCCACGAGGTGATCACGACGCCGTTCACCTTCTTCGCCACCGCCGGAATGACGCACAACTCCGGTGCGAAGCCGGTGTTTGCGGACATCGATGCCGACACGTTCAGCATGAGCGCCGACGCCGCTGCCGCCGCGGTCACGAGTCGAACGCGGGCCGTGATGCCGGTCGATCTTTTCGGCCAGATGTCGCCCATCGAACGCTATCGCGCGGCGATGCCGAACCTTCCGCTGATCGAGGATGCCGCGCAGTCCATCGGTGCGCGTCGCAGCTTCGATGGCGAGTGGAGAATGGCGGGCGAGATGGCGACGATCGGCACGTTCAGCTTTTTCCCGTCGAAGAATCTCGGCGGCTATGGCGACGGCGGAATGATCGTGACGCAGGACGATCAACTCGCGATGCGCCTGCGCCGGCTGCGCACACATGGGGCGATCAAGACGTACGTGCACGAGGTGGTGGGCTTCAACAGCCGTCTCGATACGCTTCAGGCAGCGGTGCTCTCGGCCAAGCTCGAATACCTCGCCGGCTGGAGCGAAGCCCGTCGCAAGCACGCCGCGTACTACGATGCCGCCTTCCGCGACGTGGCGGAAATCCGCACGCCGGCCATCGACGAAGCGAATGAGTCGATCTATAATCAATATACGATTCGTACCGATCGTCGCGATGCGCTCCAGGCGCATCTGAAAGCGCGGGAGATCGGCACGGCGATCTACTACCCGATTCCGCTTCACCTGCAACAGTGCTTCGCCTATCTCGGCTACAAGCCGGGCGCTTTCCCGGAATCAGAGCGCGCATCCAAGGAGGTCCTTTCGCTTCCCGTGTATCCCGAGCTCGCACAGGCACAGCAGGACGAGGTCATCGAGGCGGTCCGCTCATTTTTCGGACGTTGATGCGGCGCGCAGCCGCGCTGGCGTTCGCGCTCGTTGTCGCTGTCGCGGCGCCCGCTCTTGCGCAACACGTGCTCGTCGGACTTCCGCTCACCGATCCGGCATACACGCAGCTCGATGGTCTGATGCGCCAGGGATGCGGCGCAGCGCGCGTGTCGCAATTCCGTCCTTACTTCGTTGGTGACATTCGCAAGGCGATCAAGGACGCCGAGAGCGACTCGAGCTGCTCCGGGAAGCTCCTGACTGCGCTCCGCGCGCGCTTTCCTGCTGACACTGCGCCTCGGGACACTTCCCGCAGCCGGCTGTCGTTTGGCGCGGCCGGCACGCTTCAGGGAACGGGCCTCAAGAACGGTACTTTTTATCCGCTCTGGGAGGACGTTCGCCCCACCGCCGAGGGCGAGCCGGCGGCCGTCGGGATCGGGCGCATCCGTCTCACCTATGACGGAGGCCCGCACGTCCTTCTCGTCAGCGAGGCGTTCGGGGAGACCGACGTGCGGAACGATCCTCACATCCGCGAGTCGCCCTTTCGCAATACGTCGGGCGTCGTCGGCTTTCAGGATGCGTACATCAGCGCCGAGGTGGGAAAGCTCATCGTCTCGCTCGGCCGCGCGCGCGAAGCATGGCTCGGCGATGGCGAGGAATCGCTGGTACTCTCCGCGAATGGACCGGCGTTCGATCGCCTCCTGCTTGCGCTTCGCTTCTCCAAATTCGAGCTGCGCGCATTCGCCGCGACGATCAACGATGTCGTGCTCGACTCGTCGCGCGACGTGCTGCCCGCCGGCGTCGCGCAGCAGCGCTGGCATCGGTTCGCGTTCGGACACGGTCTGACGTACCGCCCGACGAAGAAAATCGAGCTCACGCTCGGAGAGACCGCGGTCGTGCAGCGACAGGGATTCACCGTCGATCTCGCGTACCTGAATCCGCTCATGATCTATCAGACCACGCAGCACGACACGAGCCAGAGCGGAGCAGGGGACGCGAATCTCACGGGCTTCTTCGCGGCTCGCGCAACCGCGGGGCGCGCGACGTTCTCGGGCGAGTTCCTGGTCGACGACATCCAGATCGATTCGAAGGATCGCGCGAACTATCCGAATCAGCTCGGCTGGAATGTCGAAGCGGCATACGCACTGCCGATCATCTACGTGTCATCGCTGGGCGTGCAGTACCGGCGCATCGACAGCTTCACGTACATCGGACAGGTCGACTACTCCAAGGTGTATCAGAACTTCGACGCGCCGCTGGGCTCCGAGCTCGGTCCCGACGCCGACATGGTGCGCGGCTACGCCGAGTTCTGGGAGTCGGGGAAGCTGCGCTTCGTGGGCGGAATCGCGCGATGGCGGCATGGCGCGTATCGCATCACGGACCGTCCGACACTCAATCGCCTCGGGCACGCGAACGATCCGTATCCAGACACCACGGTGGATCGCCCGGATCCGCAGCGCGCATGGATCGGCGATCTTTCCGCCGAGTGGCTGGACGGCATCATCCCGATCACCGCCAAGCTCGAGGTCGCGCGGATCACGAACGTGAACAACCTGCCGACACCGGCGATGAACCTCGCGCGGCTGCAGGTGATCGCGAGCTATCGATTTCGATATCCGTGAGCACTGATCAACTGCTGGACACGAATCAGACCAATGGGACGAATGGCACCAGTACAAATCAGGCGTATTCGCGCAGGGCAGAATACAAGAAAGGGCAACTGATTTCTTGATTGGAAACGGCAGGCGTTCAGGGCACTCCCACCGCGTTCAACTAGGCTGCGTCTCCTGCTTCGGTTGCCACCAAAGGAACCAACGCTTTCCATGCGCACAGTCCCATCACCGGGCATCGGTTCAATTCGTCCCATTCGTCAAATTCGTGCTCGGCTGTGAGCCCATACTCTTCCCTCATTGCCCCTCTCCCGCAGTGCAGCTAACTTCAACGGCTGCATCGTCTTTCAGCTTTTTCCCTTGCTTTCCCAAACGAATCCCGCATGCGCATCACCGTCGTCGGAACCGGCTACGTAGGCTTGGTCGTGGGTGCCTGTCTTGCAGAGACCGGCAATGATGTTCACTGCGCCGATGTCGACGTCGCCAAGATCGAGGGCCTGAAGAAGAACGTCCTCCCGATTTACGAGCCCGGGCTGGACGCGCTGGTCGAGCGCAATCAGTCCCAGGGCCGCCTCGAGTTCACGACTGATGTACCCGCGGCTATCGCCGGTGCCGAGGTGGTCTTCATCGCCGTCGGCACGCCGCCCGACGAGGACGGCTCGGCCGATCTGCGACACGTGCTCGGCGTTGCGGAGCTCGTCGGGAAGCACATGACGCGCGAGGTGGTCGTCGTCACCAAGTCGACGGTTCCCGTGGGCACCGCGGAGAAGGTCGAGAGCGCCGTCTCGAAGAACGCGAAGTACCCGTTCCATCTCTGCAGCAATCCGGAATTTCTGAAGGAGGGCGCGGCCGTCGACGACTTCCTCAAGCCGGATCGCGTCGTGCTCGGCGTGGCCACCGACCACGCGCGCTCCGTGATGGCCGAGCTCTACGCGCCTTTCGTGCGTACGGGCAAGCCGATCATCTTCATGGACATTCCGTCTGCTGAGATGACGAAGTACGCCGCAAACGCGATGCTCGCCACGCGAATCTCGTTCATGAACGAGGTCGCGAATCTGTGCGAGCGCGTGGGCGCGGACGTCGACATGGTAAGAAAGGGCATCGGCAGCGACGATCGCATCGGACCGTCCTTTCTGTTCCCCGGCCCCGGCTACGGTGGGTCGTGCTTCCCGAAGGATGTGAAGGCGCTGCTTCGCACGTCGCAGGATCGCGGAGCGCAGATGTCCGTGCTGCACGCCGTCGAGGAGGCGAACGATCGCCAGAAGCACGTGCTGTTCAGAAAGCTCAAGACCGTGATGGGCGACTCGATCCGCGGCGCCCGCATCGCCGTGTGGGGACTCGCGTTCAAGCCGCAGACCGACGACATGCGCGAGTCGCCTGCACTCACGTTGATCGACGAGCTGCTCGAGTGCGGCGCCTCGGTCGTCGCACACGATCCCGTTGCGATGCACGAAGCGCGTCGCCGTCTGGATGAGAAGGTGACCTACGCAACAACGAACTACGACGCGCTCGATGGCGCCGCGGCGCTCGTCGTCGTGACAGACTGGAACGAGTACCGGCATCCGGACTTCTCGCGCATCAAGAGCGCGCTGTTGCAGCCGATCGTGATCGACGGGCGCAATCTGTACGATCCAAACAAGATGAAGAATCTCGGCTTCACGTACCGCTCGATCGGTCGCGGAGACCGGTCGTGAGAGTGCTCATCACGGGAGCCGCCGGCTTCCTGGGATCGCATCTGACCGACCGCTTTCTCGCGGACGGTCACGAAGTGGTCGGGCTCGACAACTTCATCACGGGTCATCCGGACAACATCGCGCACCTCGCGAGCGAGATGCGCTACGAGTTCATCCAGCACAACATCTCGACGTACACGTATGTGAAGGGAAAGCTCGACGGAGTGCTCCACTTCGCGAGTCCCGCGAGCCCGATCGACTATCTCGAGCTGCCGATTCCCACGCTCAAGGTTGGCGCGCTCGGTACACACAACGCGCTCGGCCTGGCGAAGGAAAAGGGTGCGCGATTCTTTCTGGCGTCCACGAGCGAGGTGTACGGCGATCCGCTGGTGCATCCACAGCCGGAGACGTATTGGGGAAACGTGAACCCCGTCGGCCCGCGCGGAGTGTACGACGAGTCCAAGCGTTTTGCCGAGGCGCTGACCATGGCCTATCATCGCTATCACGGGCTGGATACGCGCATCGTGCGCATCTTCAACACGTACGGCCCGCGCATGCGTCCGCGCGATGGTCGCGTCGTCTCGAACTTCATCGTGCAGGCGCTGCAGAACGAGCCGATCACGATCTACGGCAACGGATCGCAAACGCGGAGCTTCTGCTACGCGTCGGACGAGGTGGAAGGCATTTATCGCCTGTTCATGAAGGGCGATCACGATCCGACGAACGTCGGTAATCCGGACGAGTATACCGTGCGGCAGCTTGCGGAAATGGTGCGCGAGCTCACGCGGACGTCGGCGCCGCTGGTCGAGCGCCCGCTCCCCGAGGACGATCCCAAGATTCGCAAACCCGACATCACGCGCGCGCGCACGATGCTGGGATGGGAGCCAAAGGTCGGCATTCGCGAAGGCTTGCAGAAGACCATCGACTATTTCGCGAGCCTTCCCGCCGAACGGATGCGGCCGCGTGCCTGAGAAGGTCATCGTCACGGGCGCGGCGGGGTTCATCGGATCACACGTCGTCGAGGCGCTGCTCGCGCGCGGCGATGTCGTGGTCGGGATCGACAACTTCGACTCGTTCTACGATCCGGATGTGAAGCGCGCGAACATCGCGGAGGCAATGCTGCATCCCTCGTTCGAGCTGGTCGAGGGAGACGTGCGCGATGCCGCGGCGATGCGTCGCGTGATCGACGCGTTCCATCCCGATGCGCTCGTGCATCTCGCCGCTCGCGCGGGGGTCCGGCCCTCGATCCAGGATCCCGCGCTCTACGCTGCGGTGAACGTGCTGGGCACGACGGTGCTGCTCGATGCCGCGCGCGCCGCGAAGATCTCGCGACTCATCATGGCCTCGAGCTCGAGCGTGTACGGAAACGATGCGACGCCGCCCTTCAGGGAAGACGAGGCTGCCATCCGCCCGATCAGTCCCTATGCCGCGACGAAGCGCGCCGCGGAGCTGATGTGCGAGACCTACACGTCGCTCTGCGACTGGATGCGCATCATCTCGCTGCGCTTCTTCACCGTGTACGGTCCGCGCCAACGTCCCGATCTCGCGATCCACTCGTTCACGCGCAAGATCTTCGCGGGCGAGCCCGTGCCGCTGTTCGGAGACGGTACCGCCGAGCGCGACTACACCTACATCACGGACACCGTGCAGGGCGTGCTCGGCGCGATCGATCGGACGCGCGCGCAGATCGCGGGACACGAGATCTTCAATCTCGGCGAGTCCGAAGTGACGTCGCTGTCCACACTCGTCGAGCTGATCGAGCAGGCGATCGGCAAGCGCGCGACGATCGAGCGACTTCCAGCCCAGCCGGGCGACGTGCGCCGCACGCTCGCCGATATTTCCCGGGCGCGCGAGCACCTGGGGTACGCGCCGTCGGTGCAGGTGAGCGACGGCATTCCACGGTTCGTGGCTTGGTTCCGCGAGAGCGGCATCGGCGCCGCGTCAGCCATTACGGCCGCGCGCGGCTGAACCCGCCGCCCTCTTCGGGGTAACACACCGCCCATGCATTTTCTCAGACGAACGCGTGCCAGTGTCGTCGTGGCCGCAGTCCTGGTCGCCGGCTGTCACCATAAGGGTTTTCAGCCACTCAAGTTCGCCTCGCACCAGGCACTGTACGATGCCTCGCTCGGCGAGCTGAAGAAGCACAAGTGGGATCACGCGATCGCGGGCTTCGAGAAGCTCACGACCGATTTGCCCGCGCGCGATCCGCTGCTGCCGGAGGCCTACTACCACCTCGGCGACGCCCACATGGGAAAGCACGAGTTCATCCTCGCCGCGCAGTCGTACTCCCGCGTCGCGGAGAATTTCCCCGAGGATACGCTCGCGGACCGCGCCACGTACAACACGGGGGTCGCCTACGGCAAGCTGTGGCGGCGTCCATCACTCGATCCACAATACGGCGAGACGGCTCTCTCTACCTTCCAGAGCTTCCTCGCCGCGTATCCCGATTCGCCGCTGCGCGACTCCGCCCAGAAACAGATCGACAGGCTGGACGAGTGGTTCGGGCTCAAGGGCTACAACAACGGCGTCACGTACTACAAGCGAAAGGCGTACGATTCCGGAATCATCTACTTCCGGGATGTCGTGAAGAACTATCCGAAAACGGATGCCGCCCGAAAGGCGCAGATCAAGCTCGTGCAGTCCTATCGCG
>DASXQD010000225.1:0-3487 GCA_036493195.1 Gemmatimonadaceae bacterium
GTGTACGGCATCATGGGTACAGCATCATGGTAGCGGCCCCCGCCACACGCTCAGCAGCGCCTCGAACGTGATCGCAATCAGCGCCAGCGCGAGCGGCCAGCGGTACTCCTCGGTGTATCGCACGTAGGTGTGCGCGCGCACCGGCTCCTGCTCGAGCTGATCGATCTGCTGGTAGATGCGCTGCAGCGCTGCGGCATCGACCGCGCGGAAGTAGCGCCCGCCCGTGGTCGACGCGACATCGCGGAGCAATCCCTCATCGATCTCCACGGGCCGATACTCGTAGCGCATCCCCATGAGGCCGCGACCCACCGGCACCGGCGCCATTCCGATGGTGCCCGCCCCGATCGTGTAGATCTTCACGCCAACCGCTGCCGCGGCCTGGGCTGCGGTGCGCGGATCGATCGCGCCCCTGTTGTTCTCGCCATCGGTGAGCAGGATGAGCACGCGCGAATGTCCGGGCGCGTCGCGCAAACGATTGGCCGCCGTCGCGATCGCCGTACCGATCGCCGTGCCGTCCTCGAGCTGCCCCGCCTGCAAATTGTCGACAGCGGCGAGGAGCACCGGATAGTCCACGGTGAGCGGCACCTGCGTGAGCGCCTCGCCCGCGAAGGCGACGAGCCCGATGCGATCGCTGTGCCGGCCCAGGATGAACTGCTTGACCTTGTCCTTCGCGACCTCCAACCGATTCTGTGGCTGGAAATCCTCCGACAGCATCGAGCTCGAGAGATCGATCGCGATCACGATGTTGATGCCCTGGCTGTCGACGTTCTCCGTGTGCGCGCCCGAGCGCGGGCGCGCGAGCGCGACGATCAGCCCCACGAGCAGCAGCATGCGCAGCATGCCGAGCAGGCGGCGCGTGAATGCGCCGCCGCGGCGGCCGCGTGCGAGCACGTCGGAGCGCGAGAACACGATCGCGGGCGCGCGCCGCCGCCGCCGCCAGATCCACCAGAGTGGGATCAGGAGCAGAAGCAGCAGCACGTAGGGCGCGGCGAAGTCGATGGTCGGAAAGTCGATGAGATTGATCATGCCGCGCGCTCCGGCGTGACCGCGGATGCAGCGCGATGGAGCACGGCGGCTTCGGTGGATTCGACGATCGCGCGAGTCTCGCTCGCGAGCTCGCGCGCGCGCATATCGGTGACCGGACGATTCGCGTACTTGATGAGATCAGCGGCGGCGAGCACCGGCACGAGGCGCGGCAGAGGCACCGGCGCATCGGCGCGCAGCGCGGTGAGCAGCTCCGTGGACGTGAGCGACAGTGCGGCCTCGGGAATGCGCGCCGCGAGATATTCGCGCAGCACGTCGATGTGGAGGGCGACATAGCGCCCACGTTCCCCCGCATCGAGGAGCGCGAGCTGATCGATGCGCGCGAAGTCGCGCTGCGCATCCGCGAGCGCGCCCTTGCCCATGTGCGCGTGCAACGGTCGGCGACGAAGGCGCCGCCTGAGCATCCAGAGAAGAAGTGCCAGGAGCAGCAGACCGCCCACGATCCATGGCCAGAGCACGGGAGGTGCGACGATCACGCTGCGGGCGGGCTGCGGCACGCGCCCCGTCGAATCGCCGGGGCGCACGCTCTTCACCAGCACCGCGATGGTCGGAATGGCGTAGCGGCGATCCGCTCCCCCCAGCGATACGACGAGGCTGCCGAGCGTGACCTGCTGTGCTCCGACGGTCCACGCGACGAGCCGATAGATCGCGGTGCGATCGACGATCGTCGTGTCCGCGGTGCCCAGCTCCCGCTTCGGATCGACCGCTTCCACTGCCACACCGCTGTCCGGTCCGACCGGAAATCCGATCTCCGCACCCTTCGGTGCCCGCACCCGAACGCGCACCTCGAAGTGCTCGCCCACGGTCACCGTGTCCGGCTGCACGCTCTCGCCCATCTGCACCTGCGACGCGCCTGCGGGGCTCGCGGCCATTCCCTGGGCCGCGGTCGCCGCTTGCACGCCGACCCACGCGAGCAGCAGCGCGGCCGCCATCATCTGCGCCGCCTGATGCTGCGCCGCCGAAAGAATCGCAGCAGCGGCTCGATGTAGCTGCGATCCGTTCGCACGGCGATCTCGTCGATCGCGAGTCGCCGCAGCAGATGCGTGCGCGCCGCGCGCTCGGCTCGCAAGGCGTCATCGTAGCCGGCGCGCACGCGCGGATCGCTGGTGTTCACCTCGACGGTCGCGCCTGTCTCGGGATTCGCGAAGCGCGCGAGTCCGATGTCCGGCAGCGCGATCTCGTGTGGATCCTCCACGGTCACCGCCACCACATCGTGGCGCTGCGCCAGGAGCTTGAGTGGACGCTCGGCGTTCGGGTCGACGAAGTCGGAGAGCAGAAAGACGATCGCGCGATTCGGGAGCATCTTCATGAGGTAATCGATGGCGCCGCCGATGTCCGTGCCCGTTCCCTCGGGTGCGAGCAGCAGGAGGTCCCGAATGACGCGCATTGCGTGCCGCCGTCCCTTTCGCGGCGGCACGACGTGCTCCACACGATCCGTGAACATGAGCGTGCCGACCCGGTCGTTGTTGCGGATCGCGCTCATCGCGAGCACCGCGGCCAGCTCGGTGGTGAGCTCGCTCTTGAAGCGCGACACCGTGCCGAAGCGCTGCGATCCCGACAGATCGGCGGCGAGCATCACCGTCAGCTCGCGCTCCTCGATGTACCGCTTGACGTACGGGTGCCGCATGCGCGCCGTGACGTTCCAGTCGATCGAGCGCACCTCGTCACCTGCCTGGTACTCGCGCACCTCCGCGAACTCCATCCCCTGCCCCTTGAACACCGAATGGTACTCGCCACTGAAGACGGTGTTCACGAGGCCTCGCGTGCGCAGCTCGAGCAGGCGAACCTGCCGCAGCATTTCCGGCGAGACCGCCGCGCCCATCAGGGAGCCTCGATAGCCGCCAGCACGCGCGTCACGATCGCGTCGCTCGTCACCTCTTCGGCTTCCGCCTCGTATGTGGTGAGCACACGATGACGGAGCACGTCCGGCGCGATCGCCTTCACATCGTCCGGCGTGACGAAGCCCCGCCCGCGAAGGAAGGCGTGCGCGCGCGCGGCCTGCGCGAGAAAGATCGTTGCGCGCGGGCTCGCGCCGTACTCGATCAGCGGCGTCAAATCCTTGAGCCCCGCATCGCCGGGCGCGCGCGTCGCGTGCACGATGTCGACGATGTAATCGACGATACGATCATCGAGATACAGCTCGGTGATGCGCTTGCGCGCGTCCAGAATTGCCTGCGGTGTGGCGGCGTGCTCGATCGGAATTGCCTGCCCGCCGGCCATGCGCCGCATGATCTCCTTTTCCTCCGCGCGCGTCGGATAGCCGACATGCAGCTTGAGCATGAAGCGATCGACCTGCGCCTCAGGGAGCGCGTACGTGCCCTCCTGCTCGATCGGATTCTGCGTCGCGAGCACGAGGAACGGCTCCTCGAGCACGTACGTCGTGCTTCCGATCGTGACCTGTTTCTCCTGCATCGCCTCGAGCAGCGCGGCCTGCACCTTCGCC
>DASXQD010000226.1:0-10311 GCA_036493195.1 Gemmatimonadaceae bacterium
CAACGAGCGCTTTGGAGGCGACTTTCGCCTTCTCCGTTTGTGTCCGTTTGTGTCCGTTATTTTCGTATTCTCAAAGTGTTCGTGCCAGCCCGGCGGCAGTTGCCGTAGTGGTCAAGTGCCGCGCGATTTAAGGCGTCAACGGTTTGATGAAGCGACACGAACGGACACTAACGGACACAAACGGAGAAGGCTCTTTACTAAAGACATCACGCTTCATCACGCGATGACGCCCCTCGCCCTCGCCGGGTTCGATTCGTGCCTGACCATCGACTCGATTCGTGTCCACAGTTGGCAGGTACGCCGCTCGCGACGCTAATGCCTGAACAGCCTAGCGCCCGTGAATACCATCGCTATCTCGCGCTCGTTCGCCGCCGCGATCACCTCGGGATCGCGCACCGATCCTCCCGGCTGAATGATCGCGGTGATCCCGGCTTCCGCGGCGTGATCGACTCCATCGCGGAAGGGGAAGTACGCGTCGGAGCCGAGCACTGAGCCCGCAGGGTCGAAACCCGAGGTGCGCGCCTTGTGCACCGCAAGAAAGCTCGCGTCCACGCGCGACATCTGCCCGGCGCCAATGCCGATCGTCGCTCCACCGCGCGCGAGCACGATCGCGTTCGACTTCACGCTCGCAACCGCGCGCCAGGCGAACAGCAGATCGTCACGCTCGGCGTTCGTGGGTGCACGGTTCGATACCACGTTCCAACTCTGCAGGCCGTGATCGATCGACGGCCGGTCCTGCACGAGCATGCCGCCGCGCACGCGCTTGAAATCGAGCGAGCCCGCCGGCCACACGGCTCGTCCTTCGAGCATGCGCAGGTTTTTCTTGCGGCCAAGTATCTCGAGCGCCGTCGCGCTGAACGCCGGCGCGACCAGGCACTCGACGAACAGGCTGGAGATCACGTCCGCGAGCTTCTCGTCCACGGGCACGTTGAACGCGATCACGCTGCCGTACGCCGACGCTGGATCGCACGCGAGCGCCTTCTGATACGCCTCGAGCGCCGTCGGCGCCACCGCAAGCCCGCACGGCGACGTGTGCTTGATGATCGCGCAGCACGGGAGCTCATCGCCGAGCATGTCCGTCGCGAGGAGCGCGCCTTCGAGATCGAGCAGATTGTTGAAGCTCAGCTCCTTTCCGCCGCGCTGCACGAGCGAGGCGAGCCCCGCGCCGTGGTGCTCTATGTAGAACGCCGCTTCCTGGCCGGGATTTTCTCCGTATCGGAGCGACTGCTGCCGCTCGAGCGAGAGCGGCATCCGCTCCGGGAAGCGCTCGTCGCGCTGCCTGGCGAACCAGCCCGCGATGGCCGCATCGTACGCCGCCGTGTGCGCGTACGTCTTTTCCGCGAGCAGCCGCCTGAGATCCAGATCGTCCGTGCCGGCATCCAGCGATTCGATCACTTTCTCGTAGTCGGCTGGATCGACCACCACATACACCGATTCGAAGTTTTTCGCGGCCGAGCGGAGCATCGAGGGTCCACCGATGTCGATGTTCTCGATGACTTCTTCGGGGCGCACGCCTGCGCGCGCGGCAGTCTCGCGGAACGGATAGAGATTCACCGCGACGAGATCGATGGGCTCGATGTCGTGCGCCGCAAGCGCTTCCATGTGTTCGGGCAGATCGCGGCGCGCGAGCAGGCCTCCGTGCACACCCGGGTGCAGCGTCTTCACGCGACCGTCCAACATCTCGGGGAAGCCGGTGACCTCGGCAACATCGCGCGTCGCGATGCCCGCCTCACGCAATGCGCGCGCGGTGCCGCCTGTGGAGATGATCTCCCATCCGCGGGAAGTGAGCGCGCGAGCGAGCTCGGCGACGCCCGTCTTGTTCGAAACGGAAATGAGTGCGCGTGGCATGTGGGCCGGAAAGGGCGAGTCAGGCAGAAAGGGCGATACCGATTGCGTCTCGCAGCGCGGCATCATCGAGAAAGTCGAGCACGAACGCCGCGTTATCGAGCTTTGGCAGGTGCATGTGCGTCGCGCGTCCGTGTTGATCGAGCGAGATGCGCGACTGCGCCACCGCGAGAATAGCCGGCGGAAAGAGCGCGTGCTCCACACGCAGTACTCGCGCCGCGAGCGCCTGCGCCGTGTCCGCGGAGAGCACGGGCACGGGCCACTGCGCGATGATCGCGCCATGATCGTAGCGCTCGTCCACGAAATGTACCGTCGCGCCCGATACCCGCGCGCCCGCCGCGATCACCGCCGCGTGTACGCGGGATCCATACATCCCGCGCCCGCCGAATGCAGGGAGCAGCGCCGGATGCACGTTGACCATGCGTCCGCGGTAGGCGTGCACGACCACCTCGGGCACCAGCCGCATGTAGCCGGCGAGCACGACGAGATCGATGCGATGCGAGCGCAGCTCCGCGAGCAGGCGGTCGCCACCCAGCGTTCCGCCATCAATCGGAGCGGCGGCGATGTCGTGCGCGCGCGCATACGCGAGTGCGCCCGCGTCCGCGTGATCGGAGAGGACCAGCGACAGCCGTGCGAGATTCGACCGCTCCGCGCGCATCAGAAACTCGTGAAGCGCACGCAGATTCGAGCCGCGACCGGATGCGAGCACCGCCAGGCGGGTCGACATGAAGTGAGTCTACCCGCCTCGAGGCGTGCCAGGTAGTGGGAGCGCGGACAAGATGCGATCGACCGCGGCGCCGAGACTCGTGGAGATGGCGAAGCTGTCGCGCGCGGCAACGACGTCCGCGGCGGGCGTCGTGTCGCGAGGCACGAGAATCCCGCGTCCGCCGAATGTCCTTGCCGGCTGAATGTCGCGCAGCCGGTCTCCCACATACCACGATCTCGCCAGATCGATACCGTGCTCGGCTGCGGCCTGGCGATAGAGTCCCGGTCCTGGCTTTCGGCACTCGCACGACGGCTCGACGTCCGGAGAGTGCGGGCAGTAGTACGTGCTGAGCACGTGCGCCCCTTCTGCTTTCAGAAGATCGTCGATGCTCGCGCGCACCGCTTCGTATTCCTGCACCGTGAACAGTCCGCGGCCGATGCCGGATTGGTTCGAGATCACGAGCACCGGAATACCGGCCGCGTTCACGCGCGCGATCGCGGCCGCTGCGCCGGGAATCAATCGCACGGTGTCGGGCTGTGACACGTGCACCGTGTCGACGTTGATGGTGCCGTCGCGATCGAGAAAGAGGGCAGGGCGAAGCTCGCTCATGCGGGGGGCTTGGCTGCCGCCGTGTCCGTGCGCGCTGGTGGCGGCGTCGCTGGTGGCGGCGTCGCTGGTTTGGCTCCCGGCGCCGCTGGCTTGGCGCCCGGCGGTACCGCGCCATTCTTTGGCGGCGGGGGCGGTGGCGTGGGCTTCGGCACCGTGAACGAGCGGATCGAGCTCGCCGCGACTCCCATCAGGTTGTGGATGTCCTTCGATTCCACGCGATAGGTCGCGCCCGGCGTGAGGGGCTTCTCGAGCGAGATCAGGATGTCGCTCACCGGAATCGGCTTGCTCGGCTTCATCGTCGCGAGCACCGCCGAGCGGCGAAGGGCGGCAATTGCGTTCGAGTCCGTGGGCGCTCGATGCTGCGCCTGGTACTGGCGACGAAACGCCGTGTCGCGGCGCGCGCGAATCGAATCGGCACGCGCGGTGGAATCGGAGCGCTCCTTGTCGATCTCGCGCGCGGAGATGATCGACTTCGTGGAGATGAGGGAGGAATCGGCCGCTCGCAGCATGATGTGCGTGCTGTCGAGCGGCTGCGCCGGGTCCACCGGTTTGTCGAAGGACGCGTGCAGCGTCAAGGAGTCGCGAACTTCCACGGTGACGATGTGTGGTCCGATCGAGTCGTGGACGAACGCGAGCAGCTCGACCCGCGCCGTGTCCTTCAGCGTGACGGCAGCCGAATCCTGCAACTCGTGCGGGTCCAGATCGTGATTGCTGTTCGCATCGATCCATCCGATGACCGTGAACGAGCCGGCCGGCATATGGGAGATCGTGAACCGACCAAGCGAGTCGGCGCGATCGATGTAGACCGTGCTGTCGGGGTGCGACACCGCCTCGACGAGTGCATTGGGCGCGGGATGTCCCGCCGGCCAGTCGAACACGACGCCGGATATCGAAAGCCCCGCGATCTCGGGACCGGTCGAGAACACGAGATGATAGCCGGCCTTGTCAGAGTTGCCACGCAGATCGGAGACACCGGGCAGCACGTCGATCGTGTACGTCGTGTTCGGCTTCCAGTCCTTGTGCCCGCGTACCGAGATGCGCGTGCGGTGCCAACCGACGCGCGGCGCGCCATCGCGCGGCGAGATGAGCACGAGCGCTTCGAGCGAGCTCGCACCACCCGGCCGCTCGCTGAGCACCTCATCGTACTGCAGGTTCACTTCCTTCTCGCTGACGTTGCGCGCGTTCGAATCCGGCGAGGTCTTGAGGAGCTTTGGCGGCACCTTGTCGGGCGGCCCGCCGGGCGGGAATCCCTGCTGCGCGCACGCGACGAGTGCGAAGAGGAGAATCAGTTTCCGCACAGAACCCTCTTCTTGCTCGCGAGCTGCTCGCGTCGGATGGTCCACTCACCGAGCTTCCTTCGCTCGGCCTCGACCACCTCGGGCTTCGCGCGTGAGACGAAGCTTTCGTTCGCGAGCCGCTGCTGGAGCGACGCCAACTGCTTCTCGAGCTGCGCGAGCTCGGCGCTCACGCGGGCGCATTCCTTTTCGAGATCGACCAGTCCCGCGAGCAGCACGATGGCCTCCGAGCCATCCGGCAACAGCGCGTGCGCGGCCGCGCCTGCGGGCGCTTGCGCGCTCGTGGCGATCGTGGCGCGCGCGAGCCGGCCGATGGTATCGCTCTCTTCCTCGAGCACGCGAGCCGCGCGCGCATCTCGCCCGATGAGCACCGCGTCGACCATCTTGCCCGGCGCGACGTTGTACTCGGCGCGAATCTGCCTGATCGCGCTCACCGCTGCGCGCGCGATCTCGAATTGCGACGCGCGCGCGCGCGCCGCAGCGGCGGCCGGCCACGCGGCGCGCGCGAGGAACTCGCCGCTGCGGCGCGTCGGGAGCCGCTGCCAGAGCGCCTCCGTCACGAACGGCACCACGGGATGCAGCAGCCGAAGCGCCCGATCGAACACGTGCACGAGCACGGCGCGTGCAACATCTCGATCGGCGCCTTCCGCGGAAACACGATTTTTCGCGGCCTCGACGTACCAGTCCGCGAGCTCGTTCCACACGAAGCGCCGCGCGCTCTCGCAGTACTCGCTGATCCGTAGTCCCTGCGTGAGCTCGCGCTGCGTCCACGTGGCTCCCGACGTGGGCCGCGCGGGACCCAGCGATGCGTCGGCCTCGCGGATCGCCACGTCGAGCCGCTCGAGAATCCATTCGTCCGCGCGCGTGAGGCGCTCCTCCGAGATCTCCGGAAGCGAGAGCACTTCACCATCGCCCACGTTGAGGAGCAGAAATCGCCCGATGTTCCACAGCTTCGTCACGAAGTTGCGCCCGGTCGCGAACGACTGATCCAGATTGTCGGGATCGAGCATCACGTCGGCGCCCATCCCCATTCCAGCGATCACCGTGTAGCGCAGCGCGTCCGCGCCGTAGCGCGCCACGACATCGAGCGGATCGATGCCGTTGCCGAGCGACTTCGACATCTTGCGATGCTGCATGTCGCGCACGGTACCGGTGAGATACACCGTGTGAAAGGGCGCACGGTGCTCGAAATGATAGCCCGCCATGATCATTCGTGCGACCCAGAAGAACAGAATCTCGGGTGCGGTCACGAGCACGTCGGTGGGATAGAACGCGTGCAGGTCGGGGCTCGACTCGTTCGGCCATCCGAGCGTCGAGAGGGGCCAGAGCCACGACGAGAACCACGTATCGAGCACGTCCTCATCCTGATGCACCGCACCATGACAGTGCGGGCACGCCGACACTTCGTCGCGGCTCACGATGGGCTTCCCGCCGCACGCGTCGCAGTACCACACGGGGATGCGGTGTCCCCACCACAGCTGGCGCGAGATGTTCCAGTCGCGAATGTTCTCGAGCCAGTTGATGTAGACGGCTTCCCACCGCTCGGGCAGGATACGGATCGTGCGCTCGCGCACCGCGGCGAGCGCGGGTACGGCAAGATCCTTCATGCGCACGAACCATTGATCGGAGAGCCGCGGCTCGATCACGGTCTCGCAGCGATAGCAGTGGCGCACGTTGTTCTGGTGCACCTCGGTCTTCACGAGCGCTCCGGCCTCGCTCAACATCTCCGCTATCCGCGTGCGCGCATCGAAGCGATCGAGTCCCACGAGCTCGGCGGGGAGCCGCCCTTCGGCGTCCTGCACCTCGCGCAGCGCGCCCACCTGATCGATCACGACGGGAGTGGGCAGCTTGTGGCGCCTGCCCACCTCGAAATCGTTCGCGTCGTGCGCCGGAGTGATCTTGAGCGCACCCGTGCCGAATGCGGCATCCACGTAATCGTCCGCGATCACCGGGATCTCGATGCCCACCAGTGGCAGCAGCACCATGGTGCCCACGAGATCGCGGTATCGCTCGTCGTTCGGACTCACGGCAACGGCGACATCACCGGGAATCGTTTCGGGGCGCGTGGTCGCGACCGTGATCGACCTGCTCGATCCATCCGCCGCCGCATACGACACGTAGTAGAGCTTCCCGTGCGTCTCGTGTGGCTCGGCCTCTTCGTCGCTGAGCGAGGTGAGGCAACGAGGGCACCAGTGAATGACGCGGTGTCCGCGATAGATCAGCCCCTCGTCGTACAGACGCACGAACGCTTCGCGCACTGCGCGCGAGAGCTGGGGCGAGAAGGTGTATGCCGTGCGCGACCAATCGCACGAGCTTCCGATCGCGCGGAGCTGCTCGAGAATCGTCCCGCCCGTTTCCTCCACGAACTCGGTGACGCGCTCGAGAAACGGTGCGCGTCCCAGATCGAAGCGCGACTTGCCTTCCTTCGCGATGATCCGCTCGACCACGTTCTGCGTGGCTATCCCCGCGTGATCGGTGCCGGGCACCCACAGCGCCTCGTCCTGCGCCATGCGACGCCAGCGCACCAGCACATCCTGCACGGTGTTGTTGAGACCGTGGCCCATGTGCAGCACCGCCGTCACGTTCGGCGGCGGGATCACGATCGTGAAGGGAGGGCGATCGCCGCCCGCGCGTGCGGAGCGCGCCGCGTTGGCGGTGAACAGATCCTCCTTCATCCATTGTGCGTAGATCTCCCGCTCCACGGAAGCGAAGTCGTATTGCGGGGCGAGCGGTTCTGTCATGCGAAAAAAGTAACCGGATGATGAACGGGCCGCGTTGGCGGCCCGTTCGATGTCGAGCGGATGTTGCGCAGGATGCGCGATCAGCTTGGCGATGGCACACCAGATTCGCCGCCTTCCGCGCTCGCCGGCTTGTCCGACTTCTTCTTCCGGCCGCGGCGCTCGGCGATGCCCTCCACGGGACCCGCCGCCTCCTCGAGCGCGTGCTCCTCATCCAGCCACTTGGCCTCGAGCGTGGGCTTGGGATCCGCGTGGCGATCCACCTCGCCGGAATTGCCCTGGCGGCGCCGGCCCATGCCCACACCCTGACCTTCCCACCGTCCGCCGGGAAGCGGCGCGCCGTCGTCGAGATCATCCTCGTCGAGATCCGACGAATCCTGTTCGTCGCTTCCGATGAAGAGGCGGCTCACCACGGTGACGATTCCAGGAACCCTGCGCGTGACCGCCATCGCATGCTCGGACTCTTCTTGCGTCTCGACCCAACCGGAGAGCTCGATGATTCCCTCGCCGATCGCGCCGATGTCGATGGCGCGCTCGCTCAACACCGCGTCGCGCCGGAACGCGCGCAGCACGCGCTCCTCCAGCGCGGAATCGCCGTCGAGTGCACGCTCGTCGATCTCGTCGTCTTCATCGAATTCATCTTCGTCGTATTCGTCCTCCTCCCCACCGCGCTCGGCTCCCGCCAGCGACTCGATGCCGTTCTGGCTGCGATGGATGAGAGAGCCCATGCCTTCGCGCAGACGCGAGGCGATGCCGGACATGCCGCCGACGCGCTGTGCGACGACTACGCCGACGACGAATCCTGCGAGTGCGCCGAGTGTGACACCGGCAGCGATGCTACCGACGGAGGGTTCATCATCGTGCAAGCGAATCCGCTTCATAACCAGACCTGTGGCGGAGGGTCGATCGTAAGGATAACTTGGCAAGAGCCGAGGCGTGTGCGGGTGCAAGAAGAAGGCCATGCACCGACGTAGTTTAGCGCCTCGCGCCACCTCTGAGACACCCTGACACACGCATGATCGATCGCCCTTCCGACGAGCTCACGCTCACGCTCCCCGACGGCTCCTCTCGCACAGTAGCGTACGGTACGCTGCCGCGAGATGTCGTTGCATCCATTGGCGCCGGCTTATTGCGCGCGGCGGTGGCCGTGGAGGTCAACGGCGCCGTAACGGATCTGGTAACGCCGTTGCGCGAGAGCGGTGCGTTTCGCGTGCTCACGGAGAAGGACGAGCGCTCGCTCGACGTTCTCCGGCACTCGGCCGCGCATCTGCTCGCGACGGCCGTGCGTCGGTTGCATCCCAAGGCCGCCATCGGATTCGGTCCCGCGATCGAGGATGGCTTCTACTACGACTTCGAGGTGTCCGAGCCGTTCACGCCGGAAGATCTCACGAAGATCGAGGAGGAGATGCGGCGCGCGGCGAACGAGAAGTTTCCGTTCGTGCGCGAGGAAGTGAATCGTGCGGCCGCGCAGCAGAAGTTCGTCGACGATCCGCTCAAGCTCGAGCGGCTCTCGGAGCTCGGCGAGGATGAGGTCATCTCCACGTACACGGATGGGCCGTTCATCGATCTGTGTCGCGGCCCGCACGTGCCGGATACGTCGCGCATCAAACACTTCAAGCTGCTGCACACCGCGGGCGCGTACTGGCGCGGCGACGAGCACCGGCAGATGCTGCAGCGCATCTACGGCACGGCGTGGTGGAGCAAGGAGGAGCTGGCGGCCTACCTGCATCGCCTCGAGGAGGCCAAGCGTCGCGATCATCGCACGCTCGGCCGCGAGCTCGACCTGTTTTCCACGGACGCGCGTGTGGGCGCGGGGCTCATTCTCTGGCATCCGAACGGTGGCGTGATCCGGCGCGAGATCGAGGACTTCGAGCGCGAGCTGATTCTTCGGCACGGCTACGACCTCGTCTACACGCCGCACATCGCGAACGAGAAGCTCTTCGAGATCTCCGGGCATCTCCAGACGTTCAAGGAGAACATGTTCGGCCCGATCGAGGTCGAGGGACAGTTCTATCGTCCCAAGCCGATGAACTGCCCCGGGCACATCGCGATCTATCAGTCGCGCCAGCGGTCGTATCGCGACCTGCCGATTCGCTACGCGGAGTTCGGCACGGTGTACCGGTACGAGCGGAGCGGCGTGCTGCACGGAATGCTGCGCGTGCGCGGCTTCACGCAGGACGACGCGCACGTGTTCTGCACGCCGGAGCAGGTGCCGGTGGAGATCGAGCGGCTGCTCGATCTCGTGCACGAGATGCTCGCGGTGTTCGGATATCCGTACACGATCGAGCTCGCGACACGTCCGGAGAATGGACTCGGCACGCCCGAGATGTGGGATCGCGCGATCAAGACGCTGTCGGACGTCCTGAGCGCGCGCGGGCAGACGTTCACCATCGATGAAGGCGGCGGCGCGTTCTACGGTCCGAAGCTCGATTTCAAGCTCATCGATGCGATCGGCCGAAAATGGCAGGGCCCCACGGTGCAGCTCGACTTCAATTTGCCCGAGCGGTTTCAGCTCGAATACATCGGTGCGGACAACCAGGCGCATCGCCCGGTGATGCTGCACCGCGTGCTGGTGGGATCGATGGAACGGTTCGTGGGTGGACTCATCGAGCACTATGCGGGCGCGTTTCCGCTCTGGCTCGCACCGGAGCAGATCTCGGTCATCCCGATCACGCCGGATGTCGGCGCCGCCGCGGCGGAGCTCGCGCGCAAGCTGGCGGATGCGGGCATTCGCGTGGGATTCGACGCCGAGAATCGCGAGGATTATCGCGAGCGCATCAAGACGGCGTCGAAGATGAAGGTGCCGTACATGGCGATCATCGGAAAGCGCGAAGCAGAGGCGGGAATGGTCGCGCTCCGGTTCCGGGGCTCCGAGAAGAAGCAGGAGACGATCTCCGTGGACACGCTCATCGAGCGGCTGACCGCAGAGATTGCGACGCGTGCGCTGCAACCGGCTGGCGCACTACAACCGTCGGAGACCGGGCTATAGCTTTCGGGGCGGCCGGCTCCCGCCGGTTCGCTTCACCCGCTCCTGGATCTCTGCATGGAAGGCTCGGACCGCACCCCGGTAATCGTTTCGGCTGCCCGCACGCCCGTCGGTCGCTTTCTCGGCGGCCTC
>DASXQD010000227.1:0-7905 GCA_036493195.1 Gemmatimonadaceae bacterium
TGCAATGCGGCGGGAAGGTCTCGCGAAAGTCGGGCGTAGTGGAAATCTCCGCGTGATCGAGCTCGTGATCATCGGAGGACGCCACGATCGGGATTCCGTGCGCATGCGCGTACTTCGTGAGCTGCTCGAGCTTCGGCTTGATGAGCTCCGCGCCCTTGACGTACAGCTTGCCATCGGGATCCATGAAGTCGTGCTGCGTATCGACATCCCAGAAGATCACCGAGTGCTTCATCTCAATGCTCCATGGCCGTGACATCGTGTCCCATCCACTTCAGCCGCCGCTCGAGCTGCTCCTTCGTTGCGCCGGCTGCGGGCGACACCGTGTACTTCCTGTTCGCCGAATCGCCGGTGGCGGTGAGCGACAAGCCAACGTTGGCCAGTGCTTCCGCGAACGGCATCTCCTCGGTTCCACCCACATAACGCGCGAACCAGTCGTGAAGATCCGTGCCCGCCGCCTCACTCACTGCCCGTTCCACGTCGAGCTCCGTGTACCCGCGACCCTGCAAATAGTAGCTCGCGCGTGGCGCATCCCAGCTTCGCTTCTTCAGCGCACGCAGCGCATCATCGAGCGTGCGCCCGTCTCCGGTGCGCGTGCGGATCTCGATGTCGAGTAGCAGCGCGAGCCCTTCACCCTTGGTGTAATAGCTGATGAAGTCGGATGGCTCATCGACGGCCATCGGCTGAGCGGCGCCATCGAAGAACGGCGCGCGCATGGATGACTCGCGTGCGGAGATCCACGTTCGCGCGGGACGCGTCAGGTCGTAGGTGATATCCTCGCCAAGGGTCGCCAGGAACCGGGACGGAGTGGTAATGCCCGTGCGCTCGAGCGTCAACACTCCGTAGTACTGCGTCCACCCCTCGGCCACCCACAAGCTCGGCTCGTAACGCTCCGATGTGTAATCGAACGGGCCGAGCAGCGCAGGACGGATGCGCTTGACGTTCCAAACGTGGAAGTACTCGTGCGAGGCGTAATCGAGAAAGTCGTCGACCGCGGCGGTGTCGACCAATGCGTGGGGCGTGATGATCTGGGTCGAGTACAGATGCTCCATGCCATCGTCGCCCTTGTAGCCCGAGTTGCCGATGAAGGTGTACATGGCGAGCGGGGGAGGCGCGATCACGAGATTCTCCTGCTTCACGATCTTCTCGACGCCATGCACGAAGCGCGCGCGGAGCGCCGAATCGAGGGGCCCGTTGTTGTGCAGCATCACGCGATACAGTCGTCCGTCCGCGGAGAAGCTGTCGAGGGAGATGGTGGGAGCGACCTCCGTCGGCGTGTCGATCAGCTCATCGTAATTCGCGAAATCGAACTCACGCTGCTCGAAGTTGGCCGCCGCGGCGTTCATCACCTTCCATCCGGTTGGCGCCGCGACGCTCAGGTGAACGGGATCAGGCTTGTGCCCATCCACGTACACGAACACCGATGCTCCATTCCAATTCGCATGCGCGGTGTCGAGCACACTGAACGTGCCATCGAGCGTGTTCGCGAAGATGCGGTAGGTGATCCGCGCGGCCGCGCGGCCGCGCGTGCGCAGCCTCCAGCGCGAGCCGTTCAGCTCCTCGATGATGATCGGCTTCCCCGCACTGTCGGTCGCCGCGAAGCGCTGCAGATTGCGCGCGAAGCCCATCGGCGCGTAACGGCCCGGCGACCAGACGGGCAGCTGCACGTCGAGCGAATCGGAGTGAATGCGCGTGATGCGAAGCTCGACCTCGAAGTAGTGCGCCGCCGGAACCGGCATCGCAATGCGGTAACTGAGACCGAGTGGGCGCAATGCGTGAGGGGGGGCCGCCGCCAAAAGGGAAAGCGCGGCTGCGCAGCAGAGGCCGCGGGCACCGCGGCTGAAGTCTTGGGGGGACGCGGGCACGATCGACTCCGGGTGGACGAGCACGCAAAGCTAGCGGCCCGTCCTCGCATCGCCAGAATGAAGAACGGCGCGAGCGAGGATCTCGCACGCGCCGTTCCATGACTCCCGGGAAAATCTCGCCGGCGCCTACTCCTGCTGCTTGCCGATCACTACACGACGATTCTGCTGCCGTCCCTCGGCGGTCGAATTCGGCGCGATCGGATCTGCCTCGCCCTTGCTGTCCGCGGTCATGCGCGACACGTCCACGCCCTTCGACGCGAGATAGCTCCGCACGCTCATCGCGCGCGCCATCCCGAGCTTCAGGTTATACGCTTCGCTGCCGATGCTGTCCGTGTAGCCCGTGATCGTGATGTTCACCGAGCGCGCGGCCGGAGTGTTGAGCTGCTGCGCAAGCGAGTCGAGCGTGACGCGGGCTCTCGGGCGGAGCACCGACTTGCCGAGGTCGAAGTTCGCGTCGCGCAGGATGAGTATGACGTCCTGCCCCTTCATCATCCTGGTCACGGTGTCGCGCATGGTGACCTGCGTACGCGTGTTCACCTGCATCGTGTCGACCTTCACCACCGTGTCGACGACGCGCTCGCGTACGGTCACCGTATCGTGCTGCACCACCGGAGGAGCGGGGACGACCGTCGGCTCGGATTTGCGCGCGCCCGGATAGAACGAGACGCCGGACAGCGCGCCCCACGACGGCCGATGGCTGCTCACCTGCGCATTCACCTCCGTGCGAAGCGCGGCCCAGTTCGCGAGCTTCAGCCGGAAGCCGACACCCGTGTGCCCCGTCCAGAACTTCAGATTGTGCGTGCCCGGGACCACCGGGGCCGCGAAATGAAAGCTCTCGTGTCCACCGCCGAGCACGACGTATGGACGGAAGTGGTTGCCGGGAATCTGGAGCTGCAGGGCGAGCGTCGGGAGCAGCTCGTTCACCTGCCCCTGCGACACCGTATTGAGCTGCGGAATCCAGCTGCCTACGAGCTCGGCGTTCAGCGAGACGACGCGCGAGAATCGATAGCCGATTCCCACCGTGCCCCCGCCGCCCCACTCGTGCTTGGCGGCCAGATCATAGGTGAGCTTGCGAGCGGTAGGGTAGAGTCCGAGCTCCCAGTGGCCCGAGGAATCGGGGCTCTGCGCAACCAGCGGGGAGGACACGAGTGCCAGGACGGCCCCGGCGAGCAGCACACTGCGCATACAACCTCATCGACGTTGAGAACGCACGCGAAACCGTGCGGTGAGACACAGGCAGAGGCGCCTGCCGTCGATGGAGGGACGCGCAGATTGTATCAAGCGATACGAAAAATCGTATCGATTCGTAGCATCGGACCAATATGTCCGAATCGCGATTAACTCGCGTTAATCTCGCGCTTCCGCGCCCGGCGCCTGGCCAGTGCCACAATGGCCGCGGCACCGTACACGCGCAGCGCCACCACCACGCCGATCGCCACCACCGCCGCCGTCGTGTAGACGCGCCAGATGAGCAACAAGCGCCGGTGATGCTCGCCCAGATTCCCCACGGCGCCCCCGACGAACCCGAGGTCGATCACCCCCGCACCCGAGGGCGTCGGCACCAGGATCTGCGCGTAGAGAAGGGCGAACGAGCCGAAGGTGAGTGGACCCAGCGGCGGAGGGAACGGGATGGTGAGCGCGAGCACGGGCAGAATCGCCACGCGAGCCGCGAGCCCCAGCAGCGTGAGTGGCACGCTCGCGAGCAGCGGCCACGCGGGCATGCGCCGCGCGTAGGCCCACGCGCGGCGCGTGTTTCGCCGCAGCACGTGCTCCGCCTTCGGCATCGCGCGCCGCAGGAAAAACCACGCGACGATGCCCGAGACGACCAGGATCACGATCACCGGCCACGTCCGATGCACCGTCTCTGCGAGCATCGGCCGCGCGTTGTGCCACCAGCGCGGCGCGTAGATGAGCGCGAGCCACCCCGCGGCCGCCGCGGTCACCGGGGCGGTGATGAGCAGCTCGTACGTCACTGCCACGACGGCCGCCGTCACCGGCACGCCGGCGAAAGCGGCGGCCGCGAGCCGCGCCGGCTCGGCGCCGAGCCGGTTGGGAGTGATCGCCGCCGCAGCATCGCCCACCGTCGTCATCACGAACGAATCGCGAAACGACACGGGAACGCGCAGCCCTGCCAGCAACCACTGGAAGCGCAGCGCTCGTGTGACCAGATCGATCACGACCAACGTGCAACAGATGAGATGCGCTTCGAGGATGTCCATCGCTGTCAGAATACTCCCCCCGCGACGGTTGCCGCCAGTGAGCGATCTTGAATAGCTTCCATGCCGATGCCTTCCATGCGTCGCACCCGGCTCGATCCCTCCGTCTTTCATCTTCCCGTGGATCGAATGCGGGAAGGCTACTATTCCGACAAGTATTTCGTTCGCGCTCGAGAAATCCTGCTCGCCGATCATCGCGCCCCGCGCGTCACAATGCAGGTGTTCGGAAAGTCGCAGGCGTATCTGGGCGGCATGGACGAGGCGATCGCGATCCTCAAGCTTTGTTCCGACGACTGGGACGCACTCACGGTGCACGCGCTCTACGACGGCGAGCCGATCGAGCCATGGGAAACCGTGATGACGATCGACGGTCCCTACGAGATGTTCGCCCATCTCGAGACCCTCTACCTGGGTGTGCTCGCACGGCGCACGCGCGTGGGCACGAACACGAGGCTCGTGGTCGACGCTGCACACCCGAAGACCGTCATGTTCTTTCCCGCACGCCACGATCACTGGCTCGTGCAGACGGGGGACGGATACGCGGCGCACATCGCCGGCGCGATCGGCGTGTCGACGGATGCGCAGGCGAGCTGGTGGGGCTCGACCGGGATCGGCACCGTCCCGCACGCGCTCATCGCGACCTATGATGGCGACACGGTGCTCGCCACGAAAAAATTCGCGGAGTACATCGATCCGACGGTGCAGATCATCACGCTGGTGGACTACGAGAACGACTGTGTTCGGACCAGCCTCGAGGTTGCGCGCGCCATGGACGGTCGACTGTGGGCCGTGCGGCTGGACACCTCCGAGAATCTCGTGGACAGCTCCATCATTCCACAGATGGGATCCTTCCGCCCGACCGGCGTGAATCCGCAGCTGGTGTGGAACGTGCGACGTGCATTGGACGAGGCCGGATTCCCCGAAGTACAGATCGTCGTATCCGGCGGTTTCACGGTGGAGAAGATCCGCGCCTTCGAAGAGGCGGGTGTGCCGGTGGATTCATACGGAATCGGCTCATCGCTCTTCGCTGGGCGATTCGATTTCACGGCAGACATCGTCTTCGTCAATGGAGCGCCCCAATCCAAGGCAGGGCGCCGCGCGATTGCGAATCCACGGCTCGAGCGTGTGGAATGACTCGGTCATTTTCTCGCCAGTGGCTCGAAAGTTCCTCGCCCATTCCACTCATTTTAGAGCGAACGGCCGCGAATCGCCTTTGCTTGAATTGTTCCTTCATTCGGCCTACTTTCACTTCGTCGTTCACCAGGTGCGCTCTTTTGGCGCCCGCCCATAGACATGGCCAGGATTCGGGATGAACCGTGATCTCCGCATGCGCTGGCTGACGCCGGCACTCGCGCTGCTAATCGCCGTCGGGCTTTCAGCCTGCAACTCGTTCACTCCGAACACCATCTTCGGGGCCCACTCGGAGTTCGGGCACTCGGTGGATGTGCTCACGCGCAGACTGCTGTACGCGGGCATCGTCGTCTTCATCTTGATCGAGACGCTGCTCGTGGTCATCCTGGTCCGCTATCGCGAGCGCGACGGCAACCGTGAGGCGAAGCAGTTCCACGGCAACTCGACTCTCGAAATAGGCTGGACGCTGATCCCGGCGGTCATCCTGGCCTTCATCGCCGTTCCGACGATCAAGACGATCTTCAAGACCCAGGCGAAGGCGATCCCGGGCGCGCTGCAGATCGAGGTCATCGGTCACCAGTGGTGGTGGGAGTTCCGCTATCCCCAGTACGGCGTCATCACGGCGAACGAGCTCTATCTGCCTGTGGGCCGCACCGCCAATTTCGCGCTCACGACGAAGGACGTCCTCCACTCCTTCTGGATCCCGCAGCTCAACGGCAAGCGCGACCTGATCTCGAATCACACCAATTACATCTGGTTCACCCCGGACTCGGCCTACGCCTGGAACGGCTTCTGCGCGGAATACTGCGGCACGTCGCACGCGAACATGCGCTTCAAGGTGTTCACCGTGGCGCCGAGCGAGTTCGATGCGTGGATCGCGCACCAGAAGACGAACGCCATCGGCAGCGCCCCGCCCGCGCCGGCTATCGCCAGTGCCGACACCGGCAAGGCCGGTCACCCGGCCGCGCCAGCCGCAGCAGCGCCGACACAGGTGATGAACGTTTCGGACACAATGTCCGCCACGTTCCCGCGCTCGAATCTCCCGACGTGGGTGATTCCCAAGACCCCGACGCCCGCGGCACTCACGTTCGACCAGTCCGTCACGGGCGACGTGGCGCGCGGCGCCACTCTCTTCAAGACCGCGCCCTGCATCGCGTGCCACACGGTGCGCGGTGTCCCGACGGCCGCCGGGATCATCGGGCCCAATCTGACCCACGTGGGCAGCCGCACGACAATCGCCGGTGGACTCTATCCGAACGATCTCAAGCATCTCCAGCTCTGGATCAAGGATGCGCCGGAGATGAAGCCCGGCAGCTTGATGCCGCTTTTCGGCAAGGCCGAAAAGGGAGCCACACCGGGCGTCTACACCGACCAGCAGATCGCGGATCTCGCCGCGTACCTCTCGTCACTGAAGTAATCGGAGATCGACATGGCCACGACCGTCACACTGCCGGCAACTCCATACAAGGAGCCGAGTCATCGCTACGACTCCGGGCTCTGGAGCTGGCTCGCGACCACTGACCACAAGCGCATCGGTCAGCTCTACCTCTATACATCGGTCCTCTGGTTTCTGATTGGAGGCATCGAGGCTGCGATCATTCGCGCCCAGCTCTTCAACCCGAACCAGCACCTCGTCACCGCTCAGACGTACAACGAGCTCTTCACGATGCACGGCACGACGATGATCTTCCTCGTCGTCATGCCGCTCTCGGCTGCGTTCTTCAACTTTCTGATTCCACTTCAGATCGGCGCACGAGACGTTGCCTTTCCGCGCTTGAACGCCTTCAGCTACTGGGTATTCCTGTTCGGCGGATTGTTCATGAACTTCTCGTGGTTTCTGCACGCGGCGCCGAACGCCGGCTGGTTCGGTTACGCCCCGCTCACCACGCGCCCGTTCTCACCCGGTCTCAACATCGACTTCTGGGTGATCGGTCTCCAGATCCTCGGCATCTCATCGCTGGCCGCGGGATTCAACTTCATCACCACGATCATCAACATGCGCGCGCCCGGGATGCACTTCATGCGCATGCCGATCTTCTCGTGGATGGCGTTCGTGACGCAGTTCCTGATCGTCCTCGCCTTCCCGATCATCACGGTCGCGGTGACGTTCCTCATGCTCGACCGCTTCTTCGGCACGAACTTCTACGAGATTTCAGCAGGCGCGGATCCGCTGCTCTGGCAGCACCTGTTCTGGCTGTTCGGACATCCGGAGGTGTACATCCTCATCCTCCCGGCCTTCGGTCTCGTGTCCGAAGTGCTGCCGGTGTTCTCGCGCAAGCCGCTCTTCGGATATCCCGTGATGGTGTACTCGGGCATCCTCATCGCCTTCCTCGGCTTCGGCGTGTGGGCGCACCACATGTTCGCCGTCGGCATGGGTCCGATCGCCGATTCGTTCTTCAGCATCACGACGATGCTGATCGCGATTCCGACCGGCGTGAAGATCTTCAATTGGCTTGGCACGATGTGGGGCGGCTCCCTGCGCTTCACGACCGCGATGAAGTTCGCGATCGCCTTGGTCGCGCTCTTCACGATCGGAGGCATCTCGGGCGTCATGCACTCCTCGCCGCCATCGGACCTACAGCAGACGGACAGCTATTTCATCGTCGCGCACTTTCACTACGTGCTCTTCGGCGGCTCGATGATGGGTCTGTTCGCCGGCCTCTATTTCTACTATCCGAAAATCACCGGACGCTTGA
>DASXQD010000228.1:0-3680 GCA_036493195.1 Gemmatimonadaceae bacterium
CCTGAGCGGCGTGCGGCTGCGTCATCAGCTCGAGGAGCTCGAGGTGGCGCAGCTCACGCGCGAGGCGAATCTAATTGCTCGCGACTGGACGGCTGCGGCGGATCCCGATGCGCTCGCGATGGCGGCGGGCGCCGCCATCGGTCACCGCGTGACGCTCATCGATCATCACGGTGTCGTCGTCGGCGACTCCGAGTTCCGTGGCGAGTCACGGATGCACCTCGAGAATCACAGCCACCGTCCCGAAGTGATGGCGGCGCTGCGTGACGGAGTCGGAAGCGCCGATCGCAGAAGTCCCTCCGCCGGTGATCACGAGCTGTACGTCGCCGTCCGATCGGAACTTGGCGTGACTCGCGTGTCGATCTCCACATCCAGTCTCGAGTCGATCGTGGGGCGAGGACGACGCGATGTGCTGTTGTCGGGACTCGTCGCGCTCGCGGCCGCGCTGCTGCTGGCCGCCGCGTTTTCGCGCGCAGTCTCGAGACCGGTGGTCGAGCTGCGCGATGTGGCGCAGGCGCTCGCGGCGGGCGATCTCTCGCGGCGCCCCGCGCTCTCCGCACCGGGAGAGGTCGGGGATCTGGCGGCAGCGGTGCATCGAATGGCGGAACAACTCACAAGCCGTCTGCAGGCGCTGGAGCGCGAAGACATGCACATGAACGCGGTCATCGAATCGCTCCAGGAAGGAGTGATCGCGGTGGATGCGCGGCGGCAGATCGTGCGCGTAAACGAGAGCGGCCGGCGTCTGTTACGCCTTCCGGACTCCGTCCCCTTCCCCGCCGATCGCCTGCCGCGCGATCATACGCTGCGTGAAGCGCTCGCTGCGGGGCTCGCGGGTGAGTCTACGGAGCCGGCCGAGATCACCGTCAATGGCCAGAGCATGATGCTCACCGCACGCGCACTGGGCGACGGCGGCGTGGTGCTCGCGGTGTTCGATCTCACGGCCTCGCGGCGACTGGAAGCGGTGCGCAGAGACTTCGTCGCCAATGTGTCGCACGAGCTCAAGACTCCTCTGACCGTAATTCTCGGATTCGCGGAAACGCTCGCGGCTGGCGATGTGCCGCCAGCGCAGGGTGCTCGCTTCGTCGAGGCGATCCAGGCGAATGCGCGGCGCATGCAGCAGATCGTGGACGACCTGCTCGACCTGTCGCGCATCGAGTCCGGCGGATGGGTGCCGAATCCACTGGCGGTGGATCTGCGCGCGGTAGCGAGCGAGGTGAGTGCCGGCCGGCTCCGAGCATCGCTCGACAAGGGCGTGCGCTTGACTGTCGAGATCTGTGCGGGCGCCGAGACAGCATTCGCGGACCCCACCGCGATCCGGCAGGTGTACGCGAATCTCGTCGACAACGCGATTCGCCACACCAATGCGGGAGGCTCGATCGTGATGTTCAGCGAGCGCGCGAAGGGCGGCACGACCATCGGCGTGCGCGACACCGGCGTAGGCATCGCGCCCGAACATCTGTCGCGCATCTTCGAGCGCTTCTATCGTGCGGACTCGGGACGCGCGCGCGACTCCGGCGGCACGGGGCTCGGTCTGGCAATCGTGCGGCATCTGGTGGAGGCGCATCGCGGTCGCGTCCAGGTGGAGAGCGACGTGGGCCATGGTACGACCGTGTCCGCGTTCTTTCCAAATGCTGCGTGAATCTCGGCGCTCCACGCCGCTGTGACACGAGCGTTACTCAGTAACGAAGTCTCAGTTACGAGCAATCCACAACTTCCGCGCACGAACAACCTTCGCGGAGATTATTGTGAGATCTCGTGTACGCATGCTCGCTCTGGCGAGTGCTCTTGCCGGCACCTTTGTCGGCAGTCTCGGGGCGCAGGATCTGAACGGCGCCGGCGCCACCTTTCCATATCCGATCTACAGCAAGTGGTTTTCCGATTACGCGACGGCCACCGGCGTCAAGATCAACTATCAGTCGATCGGGTCGGGAGGCGGCATTCGCCAGCTCACCGAGGGCACGGTTGATTTCGGCGCGTCCGATGCACCGATGAGCGACGCCGAGATGGCGAAGCTCAAGGGACCGGTGATGCACTTTCCGACGGTGCTCGGCGCCGTCGTGATCACGTACAACATCCCCGGCCTGAGCAAGGCAATCAAGCTCTCCGGCCCGGTGGTCGCGGACATATTCGCGGGCAGGATCACGAAATGGAACGACGGCAGGATCGCGTCGCTCAATAATGGGCTGAAGCTTCCGTCGAGCGACATTCTCGTCGTGCACCGCTCGGACGGCAGCGGCACCACGTACATCTTTTCCGACTATCTCTCGACCGTGAGCCCCTCGTGGGCGCAGGCACCGGGCAAGGGCAAGGAGCTCGCGTGGCCCGTTGGACTCGGCGGCAAGGGAAACGAGGGCGTCGCGGGACAGGTCAAGCAGACGCCCGGCGCGATTGGATACGTCGAGCTCGCGTATGCAAAGCAGAATTCGCTGCCCTACGCCGAATTGCAGAACGCCGAGGGTGAGTTCGTGGCACCATCGATCGAGTCCGTGACGAAGGCCGCCGCTGGCGCCGCGGCGAAGTTGCCGGACAACACTGACTATCGCATCTCGATCGTGAACGCGCCCGGCAAGGGATCGTACCCGATCTCGTCGTTCACCTGGCTGCTCGTCTACAAGGCCCAGCCCAACGCCGCGAAGGGGAAGAAGCTCGTCGACTTCCTGCACTGGTATCTGCGAGAAGGCGAGAAGAGTGCGGCCTCGCTAGACTATGCCCCGCTCCCCGCGACCATGGTCGCACAGCTGGAGAAGCGGCTCGGCGAAATCCAGATGGCCACACGCTGATCGAAACGCATCAACGGTGAGATGGCACCTCGTCGTCTCGCCGTACCGCGTGTCCCCACATCAACCACTGAGACTCGAATGACCCGTACCAGTATGTTTTGGTCCGCGCTGGTCGCCGCATCCCTTGTGGCTGCGCCGCTCGTGGCTGGCGCGCAGTACACGACATCTGACACAACGAAGGCAGACACCGCGAAATCGCCCGATCATCCGAAGCCGGCGCCCGCCGCGATGAAGCCCGCCACGCCCGGTCTCGATTTTTCCGCGTGGCTCTTTGGCGACTTCCAGTACCAGACCGACGACGCCGCGAAATCCGCGAACGGCGGCTCCGCGCCGAACAAGTTCGACATCGGACGCGTGTATCTCACGTTCAAGGGCCCGCTCGGCGATCGCGTGTCCTACCGCGCGACGACGGACATCAAGCAGGGCGGGGGCACCGACTCGTACAAGGGATGGTTCGTTCGCCTCAAGTACGCGTACCTGCAATACGACTACATGAAGCCGAACACGGACGGTGCGTCGGCGTTCGCGCGCCTCGGTGTGCTGCACACGGTGCTGGTCGACCACGAGGAGAATTTCTGGCCGCGCTACCTGGCGCAGACCGGAGTCGAGAAGAACGGCTTTTTCTCCTCGGCCGATCTGGGCGTTGCGACGCAGATCACGCTCCCCAACAAGATTGGTGAGATCTACGCGGATGTCGTGAACGGAACGGGCTACGACAATCCGGAGAACAACAAGTACAAGGATTTCCAGGCGCGCCTCACGATAACTCCGCTCGCGAAGACGACGTCGATCGTGAAGACGCTGACGATCTCGCCGTGGTACTCCTACGGCGGCAACACGAGCGTGTTTCTCAATGATCCGGTCAGTCCGATCACGGACCGTCTGAAGAAGGATCGCTACGGC
>DASXQD010000229.1:0-6501 GCA_036493195.1 Gemmatimonadaceae bacterium
CATTCCGGATGGAGTTCTGGCCACGGCGATCAACGACTCGTCCGTCGTCGCCGGCGCATTCCTGCCGGGAAATGTTCCCTTTCTCGTCGCGGGCGTCTGGACACAGGCGGACGGATGGACGATGCTCGGGAACGAGATGAATCCGACCGTTACGGACATCAACAACTCGCGTCAGGTGGTCGGATACTGGCACGATCAAGGGGAGGACTTCGCAGAGATTTGGCAGCCCTAGGGCCTTACACTGGAGACGATGTGTCGCTGCCGTTCATCATCTCCCTTCGCGCGCGTAGTGCAGTCCCACTACACCGGTTGGATACGGGGTCGCTGACATCAGGGTGAACTTCGCGTTCAGCCCTGCGGGGAGCACGCGTTTGCCGCTTCCCAGGCTCAGCGGGTACAAGTGCAGGTGCAGCTCGTCTATCAGGTCGTGTTCGAGCATCGCGTGCACGAGCTGACTGCTGCCGTCCGTCAGGATGTTTTTCCCCGGCTGGGCCTTCAGCTCACGCACCGATTCGATCACGTTGTCGCGAATGATCGTGGTGTTGCGCCACATCGGTTGCACGAGCGTCCGTGACACCACGTACTTCCTGGGTCGATTCATCATGTCGCCAAACGGATCCCCCTCAGCCATCGGCTCGAAAGCCTGGGCGTGCGTCACATACGTGCGGCGGCCGAGAAGGAACGCGTCGACATCCTTCATCAGCTCGCCGAAGCTCCGGCCGATGTCGTCGTGCCAGTACGCCAGCGTCCAGCCGCCATGCTCGAATCCCCCATCCCGATCTTCGTCTGTGCCACCGGGCGCCTGCATCACGCCGTCCAGCGTCACGAACTCGTGCACAATGAGCTTTCTCATCGGTATCGCTCCGCTTCCAGGCTGAATGTGCGCGCTCACGTGATCGTCGATCTCGCCAACACCTCTCCGTACACTCTTCGCATTTTCTCGCCGATCACGGTCCAGCTGTACTTCTGCTCCGCCGTGACGCGCGCATTTCGCTCGAGCGCCGCCCGCAGCCCGGAATCGCGCAGCACCATGGTCACCGCCGCAGCGAACGCCGCTGGCTCGTCGCGAATGAGAATGTTTTGCCCATCGACCGCGTCGAGCCCCTCGCACCCGACAGACGTCGACACCACCGCCTTTCCCATTGCCCACGCATCGAGGATCTTGAGCCGCGTGCCACCACCGATGCGAAGTGGCACCACGTAGCATCCCGCCGCGGCGACGTAGGGGCGAATGTCGTCGACATGTCCGGTGAGCGCGATGCCGCGCGTCGCGTAGCTCGCGATCACATCCGGCTTCGCGCGTCCCACCCACGTGACCTTCACGTGCTCGTCGCGCGCGCGCACGAGCGGCAGGATCTCCTCATCGAAGAACTCCAGCGCGTCCGCGTTCGGAAACCAGCTCATGCCGCCCACGAACACGATCCCATCCTTCGCATTTCCGGTGCTCGGCACGAAGGCGTCGACATCCACGCCGTTCGGAATCACCGCGAAACGTGTGCCCGGAACGAGGCGCTCGAAATCAGCCTTGTCCGCATCCGAGACGGCAAGGTTCACCGCGGCACGCGGACACCATCGCCGCTCTTCGTTCTCCGTGAACCGCGCCTGTAGCTCGAGATAGCGGCGTCGCATCACGCCGGACTCGCTCTCTGCGCGTCGGCGCAGCAGCGCCGATTCGACGTTGTGGTGTCCCGCAACGATCGGCACGCTGGCGACCAGCGGCACGTAATCCCCCAGGTCGAGGCTGTCCAGATGCGCGATGACGAACCGCTCTCGAGCGAGGCGCGAGACGAGCGCGCGTCTGAACGCGGCACTCCGATAAGCGAACGCCGTATAGGCGCGGCGTGTGAGCACGCTGCGCGCGTGGTCCGCCAACATGCGCACGCGACTGTATTCCTGCTCGATCGGGAACAGCTCCACATCCACCGCAATCGTGCGCAGCGCGGCGAGGCTCCCCGCGAGATCGGGCGTGGTCGCGCGCCTGTAGAAACACAGCGCCGTCACATCGTAGTCGCGCGCGAGCAGCCGCAGCACGTTGTACGATCGGATGGCGGTCCCGCTGTCCGGCGGAAAGGGAAGGGTCTGACCGAGAAACAAGAGCTTTGGCTTGGCCATCTCTGGAGATCACGAGCAAGAGTGCGGGGCGGCGCGAGCGTGGTATTTAGAGCCCATCGCACCACCCTGCAACGCCGAACCGAGGCGGATGTGCCAAGGGCCGCGGCGTTTCCGTCGCGGCCCTGCGTCTACTGACATCGCTTCGCTGACTTCCGTTCGCTCGGTCTGTCCTGTAGCTGTCCGTCTACTTCCGCTTCGATGCCCGCTTCTTTCGACCCCCGGTCTTCTTGCGGCCACCCGTCTTCTTGCGCCCTCGGCTCGACTTCCGCTTCGACGGGACTTTCGCGCCTTTCTTGCGCGCCTCGGAAAGCCCAATCGCAATCGCCTGCTTCCTGCTCTTCACCTTGCCTCCCTTCCCACCACGCCCCCTTCGCAAGGATCCCTTCTTCCTTTTTTTCATCGCACGCTCGACACTCTTTCCCGCTGCCTTCCCATACTTGCGCCCACTCTTTTTTCGGGTCGCCATGAGTGATCATCCTCGATCGAGATGGTGGGTCGTGCAATGCACGCCGGGAATACGCCACCGAACGGAGCAAAGGCTGCGCCAGTCATCGCATTTTGTGTGGTGTTGCTTGCCCGAGTACGGTCAGCGATACATCGTACATGCGTCGCAATGGGCGATCGCCCGGTGACCGACGCGCGACACCTCTTCGCTCGTCCCCCCACGTTGCACCGAGGCATGCATGGCCGGCTCCTCTCGTTCGCTCGCGCGCGCGATCACTCTTGCCAGTGTCGCGATCGTAGTTGCCGCGTGCTCCAAGGATTCCACGAGCAGTACGTCGCACAGTATCATCGGACACGTCACGATCAGTCAGGGTGATGCGCGCATTCCCGCCGAGAACCTGGTTGGTGCGCAGCACTCCGGTCCGCTCGGCGTCCTCGCATCGCGCCGCGGCAGGGAGTCGCAGCGCATCAACGTCGTCTTCCGCCAGGAGGCGCTCGGTATCGGCCGGCTCGGCGCGATGTCCGTGCGCACCATCGACCGCGCGCGAGAAGTCGGCGACAACATTCGTGCTCGGCTCGCCGCGCATCCGTCGGCATCGCAGTTCACGGTGAGCGACGTCTCGCCAGTCATCGGCGCGGCGCGACTGCGTCTGCACGATGCATCGCAGCGCGATGCCGTCATGGCGGCACTGCGCGCCGACCCCGCCGTCGCTGCCGTCGACATCGATCGCCTCGTGAGCCGCGGCGCAGAAACGCGCGTGCATCTCACCGCCGCGCTCAAGCAGCAGCTGATTCGCGAAGCGCGCGCGTCCACGACTGCCGGCGCGAAGGGCTTTCGCTTTGCCGGCGCGGGATTGAGCCGGATTCAATATTGGAACTACAACATCATCGACGCGCCGCGTGCGTGGGCGATTCCCGATACCGGCTCCGCTGTGGTGACGGTCGCCGTCATCGATGACGGCATCAATCTGCATCCGGACATCTCGCCGAATCTCGACCTCGCGGGCGGCTACGACTTCGTGAGCGACGATTCACAGGAGTTCGGCCCTCCGGTGCCGAATTGCGGCGGCGGTCCCGCCTTCACCAATTCGGACGACGACGGCACGCTCGGTCCCGATGCCGATCCGACCATGCCCGTTTCGGTGACGTTCGACGCACAGGACGGATGCTTTCAAGTCGATAACATCGCCAATCATGGATTGCACGTCTCGGGAACGATCGGCGCGACCAACGGCTCCGCGAATCTCGTCACGGGCGTCAACTGGAATGTGCGCATCCGCATGATCCGCGCGCTCGGCATCGACGGCTTTGGATTCGATTTCGACATCGCGCAGGCAGTGCTCTACGCGGCCGGGTTGCCTGCCGCGGGTGCCGGTGGTCACACCGTGATCGCGCCGAATCGCGCTCCGATCATCAACATGAGCCTGGGCGGGCAGTCGGATTCCACATTGGGAGCGGCGGTCGCGGCCGCGATCAACGCGGGTTCCGTGATCATCGCATCCGCGGGCAACGATGCCTCGTCGACGCCGAATTTTCCCGCGTCCTATCCTGGTGTCATCTCCGTCGCTGCACTCGGCGCCGACGGCGAGCTCGCGAGCTATTCGTCCTCCAATGCATTCGTCTCGCTCGTCGCGCCTGGCGGCGATTTCCGTTTCGATCTTCCCGGCGCATTTGCGGGAGGCACGAGCGGTGTGCTCTCGACCGTCTGGGATTTCGTCGACCAACCGCTGTTCGACGAGGTGCCGGGACCGGACTACGCGTTCTACACGGGCACGTCGATGGCCGCGCCGCACGTGTCGGGAGTGGCGGCGCTCGTGCTCGCGGCGAATCCCGGGCTGACGGGACAGCAGTTGAGCGACCGGCTCACGAGCACCGCGGTGGACATGGGTCCTCCCGGCCGCGACGCGCGCTACGGTTTCGGTCGCGTGGACGCGTACAATGCGATCACGGGCACACAGGGACCGGCAATGAACGTGTATGTGAGCGCCATCGACGCGAGCACGGGTGTGGTTGCGAAGACCGTGCAAGCCAATGCCGATCTCTCCTACAGACTCGACGGAATCGATCCCGGTTCGTATTACGTGGTCGCCGGTCAGGATGAGGATGCCGACGGCGTGATCGGATTTCCGGGACGTCGCTATGGCTGGGCCAATGGCGGGGGCGAGCCGGTTCCGGTGGTGGTCGGATCAAATGGTGCGGTGGACGCGCCGATTCCGATCGGCCTTCCGCTCCAGCAGCTCGGCGTCGAAGGACGCGTGTTCGTGGGCGGATGGGTGTACGGCGCGCTCGGCACGCCGAGCGCGGTGGAGTCGTATGCGGTGACGATCCCGTCGTCGGGTGTCTATTCATTCGAGACATCGGGCGCGATCGGCTCGTGCGGATTCGCGCTCGAGCTCAACACCGCGATCGCGGTGACGGACTCTCACGGCAACCTCGTGGGCGCGAACGACAACACGTCGTCGACCACCGGCCACATGACGTTTCCGGGACAGCTCTGCTCCTATGTCTCCGCCCAGCTGAATGCGGGCACGTACACCGTCGAGGTGGGAGCGGGCGGTGGGAGTGCCGGCGGAGCGGATCTATTCAATCCAGGCACGTACCGGCTGCAGGTGCGCAGCGGCACGTGACGCTGTGCGTCATGCGTGGCCAGTGATGCGTTGTGCGTAACACACCGGGACACTCTCGCGAGTGTCCCGGTTTTTTTGCGCGCGAGTCACATCGGGAAGTAGGCGACGGTCGAGCGGCCGATGTCATGCTCGAGTGACCAGTCGACGTAGTTGCCGCTGGGCACACGAATCGGCTGCATCAACAGCACAGTTGGTTTTCCCTGAATGCGTGCGGCGAGCTGCAGTCGTCCGTCGACGTCGAGCATGTCGTCGGTCACGAAGAGCGTGGCGTCCTGCGCGCCGGAGATGACACCGAGGACGCGCCGGGATCCACCGCGCATGGCGGAGAGCTCGATCTCATCCCAGCTGTGATTGCTGACGCGAATGATGCGACGGGGCTCGGTGAGATGTTGCGTGAGGGACGCGGGTGGAATGGTGGCAGCCGGCGCGCACGCGCCGAGGGCGCTGGTCGTGAGGGCGCCGGCGAGCAGAAGCATGGGCAGGGATCGCATCTCGAGCCTCCGTGAGCAGATGGGACGCGGTGCGCGGACACGGGGTTCGCGCATCGAGCGACTGCACGGGGGTGGGAGCGGGGTGCTGTACGCCCCGTGCCCAAGGTCGGACGGAGGATGGGGGCGGGAAGTTGCTGGGCGCGCACGACTCTGACGACCTCGGCACCGCGTGCGAACGGGGCGCGGACGGGATGTTGACGGAGTGGGGAACCGGTGGACGACTACAAGTGGTTGTGAGCTGGTTAGTGGAAGTGGAGTGCGCGGGAGCGTGTTGAGGGCGAGGAGGGGAGTGGGAAGAATCTCCATTTCTTGCCTTGACACACGTATGCCATCGTACTAGAATTGGTGGCTGTCGCGGAATACGTGGCGGTTATGGCGAACGGGGGGAATGCGCTATGAGATCCCCGTTCGATGCGCGAGCTCTCACGCGGTGCGAGAGGGGTGGCGCGTGGCGAGATCTCCGGATCTCGCCCGATTGGCTGTCTGCGAGCGACTGAAAGTGGTATCGACTGATGCTGTTTGACAATTGAGATCGAAGAGTGAGGTTGTGCGAGGCGAACTCATCGATCCCGCGCCGTTCAGGGCGTGGGGGAGAGTTCAAATCTGAACAATTTCGTGATTCGGATACGCTGTCATAGAACAGCGTGACAGTGTTTTTCCGAGAGCTATTTCGAATGATCTAGTAGACAACTATTGGAGAGTTTGATCCTGGCTCAGGACGAACGCTGGCGGCGTGCTTAACACATGCAAGTCGAGGGCACTTGGGCAGCAATGTTCAAGTGACCGGCGAACGGGTGCGTAACACGTGAGCGACCTTGCCTCGTGGT
>DASXQD010000230.1:0-2023 GCA_036493195.1 Gemmatimonadaceae bacterium
TACTTTCGGATGATTTTCGGCGAGATCAGCGAAATCATCCGAACGGATGATGAAGGGTCAGGGGATGAGACCCGCCTGCTTTCCCAGCTGCACGGCCTGCGTCCGCCGCTTGGCGCCAAGCTTGTCGAACAGCCGACTCGAATGGGTTTTCACCGTGTTCTCGCTCACGAAGATCTTCCCGGCGATCTCGCGATTGCTCAGGCCACTCGCGATGAGCTCCAGAATCTCGAGCTCACGGGGGGTGATACCGAGCGCCTCGAGTCGGTGGGCATCGCGCACGAAGGTTGGAGAGGTCGGAACCTGAATCTCGTGCACGATCACCCGCTCGCGCGGGCGCGTGAGTCGAAGGCCGAGCCAAATGCCGAATGCCGCGAACAGCGCGGCTATCAATGCCCCGTAGATCTCCACGGAGTGGTCGATCACGAGGGACTGGTATTCGATGAGCTTGAGGAGCGCGATGACCGCGCCGCCGATCAAGCCGTAGGTCAGGATGTGCTTCGACACGGCCCAACATGGCATGACAGGGGAGCAATCGCAAATTGATCCACAGCGGTGGGCGGCCTTCCCGGGCTGGGATGAGTTTTCGCACTTTCAGCAACGAGACGCTCGCTACACTCGTATGATGGTCAGCGAATGACTTGGCCATTGCCGGCGACGCACTGAAGATCGCGTTGGGCCCGCGAGCTCAGCTGCGTGAGCCCGACGTTCGCGAGTGCGAGCGACCAATCGCGTACCGCTCCGCCGTGACGCACGCGAGCACCCATGCGCTGCCCGCGAGATATCCCGCGGTCACGTCGCTCAGGTAGTGGACGCCGAGATAGAGTCGGCTGAAGCCGATGGCAGCGATGAGAATGACCGCGCCGATTGTGACGACCAGGCGCGCACGTGTGTTCGTGAGGTGCTCTCGCAGGAGGAAGGCGAGCATGGCGTAGCCCACGAGCGAGTTCATCGCGTGACCGCTGGGAAAGCTCCATGAGCTCTTCGTGATGAACTCCGAAGCCACCGACGGGCGCGCACGATGAAATGCGAGCTTGAGCATCTCGTCGAGCAGCAGGCCACCGACGATCGCCACCGCCCATAGCGCGAGCCACCTCCACCTGCGGCGCAGCGCCAACCATGCTGCAACGACCACGTCCACCGCGACGAGAACGGGCGCGCCGAGCCAACTCACGAACACGAACACACCCTCGCCACTCTCGGTTCCGTGTTGCTGGAGCCAATCGAGCACGGCCAGATCCAGCTGTGCGATTCTGCCCTTCTCGTTGAAGCCATCCGCGAGCGCCGCGAACGCCCAGAGCAGGAGCGCGATCACGGCCAGGGCCACGAGCAGCCCAACCCCCGCCTTCGCGGAGGGCGCATCGGTGGGAAGTTCTGCCTCGTTCGACTCCTCGCGAGCCAGCGTCACGGCGAGGGGCGGGGCGATGCACTCCTGCGCGCAGCCGCACTGTCGGCGCGTGCCTCTTTCCGTTCGGTCGCCGGGCCCTCGTGGTGCACGCCCAACACCTTGCCCGTGAGCGCGTTGACGTTGACCTCCTGAATTCCGGATTTGCCCGGCACCTTCACATCGAAGGAGTAGATCAAGTGACCGTTCTCTCGCTCGAGCTCTTCGGATGCCACGGAGCCGTGCGGCACCCGCTTCAACGCGATCATACGCGCGGAGTCGAGCGTGATCTTCGCCTGTGCCGCAAGCGCCGGATCGATGGTCGATTGTTTGGGGGTGGTGCTGGACTGCTGGGCACTGGCGCGTGGCGGCAAAGCGCAAACGAGCGCGCACGCCAGGCCGAAAGTTGCAATGCGGTACATATACGCCTCGAATCAGGGGACGCATCGAACACTACGCGCTCAACATGACGCACCGATAACAAGATATTTTTGTGCGCCGGCTACTCGCGAGTCACTCGACAGACAGCCCGCCGGGTGTACCATCGTGAGATCATGAAGGAGCGGCAAGCTTGCGCTTCCTGCACATTCGCAGAGGCATGATCGACTCGAGTCAGCGCACCATGAAGGCAGTGCTCGACGT
>DASXQD010000231.1:0-3570 GCA_036493195.1 Gemmatimonadaceae bacterium
TTCACACGAGCGGTTCTCGAACATCGGACCGAGTCCGGGGAATGGCGAGCTGCGATCCGGGGAGAACGGTGCGGAGAAAATCGCGTCGCCCTGAACGTGCCGGGTCAGCTCCGCGACGCTCAGATTCGGGGCGGCTTGCCCGAACGCATTCGCGGTCGCATCGAAAATGGTGGTCGCGCCGCCCGACAGCGCGGTGTGACTGCGAGGGTCCACATCCGCGACGCTTTCTGGCTGGCGCGATGTGGATGCCGGAGCGGTCGTGGGCGCTGACGTGGAATCCACGCAGGCGGCGAGTGCAATGGCATAGAGAGGATGAACGAACGATGGAATTCGGCGAACTCTGCGCTTGCGAGAATGCGGGGTTCCGGTCGAGTGCCGTGCGCGGCCGGGCATGGCCTCTCGGCTCGAATGGGCGGGATGCGTGCGCATGAAGTCTCCTCGGTCTTGGCGCGGCGTCTCTACCGCTCGCGTCAGATTATCGAGATCACGGACTCGCGCAGGCGACGCCGGGTCGAGGCGTGCGGGCGAGCGCATGACTCCTCGGAGGTGAGCTGCGGAACGTCACCTCGAAGGGAGCAGCGGGGCGCGAGAGATCGGCGCGTCTCACGGGACGCGAACGAGGGTCACCTGCTGCTGTTGCCGAGACTACATCATACCGGGGAACCGATGCGGTGATGCGAGTCACGTCACGCGGCAATATCGTCTAACGCTGCAGCGCTTCGGGCTCGAACCACGAATCGGGAAGATTCACGTTCGCCTTCATGTCCGAATAGAGCTCTCGCAGATGCACGACACCCTTCCCGCCGACGTGCACGTCCGCCGCAATCCAGCCACCGCCGAGCTTGCGATAATCGTCGAACTTCGCTTCGGTGCTGGCGCCCAGCAGAGTGTGCGATGTATCCAGCAGCCGGACGAACAGCATGCGCTGCGTGTCTACCCAGAACTGTTTCGAAGTCGTGTCGCCCGCGGCCGCACCCACCACGATCACAGGTGTCCCGCGCCACGTGTCGTCGTGCACACGACTCAGGTCAAACCCCTCCGCCGTGAGCGCCGCAACCGAGCGCTCGACCGGCTGCTTGTACACATCGAACCCGAGCACGAGCAGCAGATTGCGTCCGGCGCGCGTCACGAGTGGATGTCCCGGCGACTTGACGTAGAAGCTGTCGTTCGCGCAGATGATGATCCGGTGCGGCGTCACGGTGTCCGTGGCCGGCACGCCGACATCGATGCGAAGCCGGCCCGGCAGCTTGCCTTCTTCGTACCATTTTTCGGAGGTGACCGCGCCGGTGTCGGCGCGCTGCTCTGCGATCTCGGTGAACGACATCGTGTTGTACCACGTTGCTGCGTACCGATCGTGCATCGCGCGCAGAACGCCGGCACCGTCGCCCGGCGATCCGGTGCCCATGGAGCTCGCCGCACCATGGGACGTACCCAGCCGCTGCACGAGCCAGTCTACGACCTCGCCCACCACCTGGGGCTCCATCTGCGCGGGCTGCGGCAGCTTCATGTAGTCGCCGGGATATCCATTCGTATCGTGAACGAACAGATGGTCGACGTTCGGCACGACGTGGCCGCTCACATCGGGATTGCCCGACTCCTTGAATGCCGCGATCCACTCGGGAACCTGAGTCGGGTCGGCCTGCTTGTCGTACTGGCCGGTGAGGATCAGGATCGCCGGCGTCTTCACCTTCCGCGCGGTCACCGACGGATCGTACGACATCATGCCGGCCATGTATCGATCCACCTTGGCGATGGAGTCGAGGAGGTGCGGCACGGCCGCCACCGCCGAGTCACGCTGCGCTGCCGAGAGCTTGGTATTGTGCCGCGCCATGTTCTCGAGCTGCGACTGCGCCGCGCCGCGAAGTGGCCGCGCATTTCCCGCGAGCAGCACGAGCGCCCGGAGCGACGGCTCGTCGAGCGCGACGATCGGCGCATCGATCGCCCCCTCGCTGTGGCCCACGAGTCCCAGTCGAGTGGTGTCGATCTCGCTCCGCGCACGCAGATACGCCAGTCCCGCGCGCGTGTCCTGCGCGAACTCCTGGTGCGTGGTCCCCTTGAACGTGCCGCCGGACTGCCCGACCCCACGGTCGTCCATGCGCAGAACGGCGATGCCGCGCCGGCCGAGTGAGTCCGCGATCTGGCGGAACGGACGATAACCCACGAGGCCCAGGTACTCGTCGCGATCCTGCGGTCCGGTTCCCGTGATGGTCACGATCGCCGGCACCGGGTGCGACCGGCTGGCGCCACGCGGAAGCGTGAGCGTTCCCGCGAGGGTATAGCCGCGCGGCGTCGGCACCGTCACGTTCTCCGCGGTGTAGGGCGCTCCAGCCGGAGCGGAGTAGTCGGGTTTCGCCGCCGTGTCGTGCGGCGCAGCGGCGGAGCTCTGCGCCGTGCCGGAACCCGCGACCAAGGGCAGGGCGAGCGCAGCGAAGGCAAGTGCGATGTGCATGGACTCCTCGGGATCAATGGCGCGAGGAAGGAAGAAAGTTGCGATTGGGATACCGATCAGTATCTTGCATACCCAATGGTATGTCAATGACGTGCTCGATCGAATGCCGCCCCGGGCGCCGATGCCCCGCCGGCCGATAACGCGCGCCGAGCGCAAGCTCGAGACGAAAACGGCGATTCTCGACGCCGCGGCGCGGCTGTTCGTGCGCAACGGCATCGAGGCGACCTCGATCGATGCGATCGCGACCAGGATCGGGCTCACCAAGGGCGCCGTATACGGCAGCTTCGCCAGCAAACAGAAGCTCATCGAGGCGGTGGCCGAACGATACAGCGCGCCGGCGGATGTCGCACCGTTGCTGCGCGCGGATCTGCCGCTCGCCGAGCGCCTCGGGCTCTTCGGTCGCGGCGTGTGTGCCGCGCTTCAGGGAGCGAGCAGGCTGCAGCTGCTGCTCGACTTCGAGTACGCGGTGTATGCGAGGCGCAACAAACAGTGGGCGCGGCGGATTCGAGAGGGCGACAACATCGCGCTGCGGCAGTTCGCCGCGCAATTCCACGCGGTGAACATCGCTCGGCACGAGCGGCCCCCGTTCGTTGCATCGGAATTCGTCGCGATGCTCAGCGTCGCGGTGCGTGGGGTGGTGCAGCAGTTCGCGCTCGATCCTGCGTCTCTGCGCGAGCCCGCGGTCGAAAAGTTCTTCGTGCTGCTGGCTGGACAGCCGGAACACCCCACGCGGCCGCGCACACCGAGGCCGCGCAGTCGCTGAGGGCGGTGCGCGCTAGGGCGCGAGGTGCGACTGCATCACGGTGCTCTGGACGCCGTCTGAGAGTGTGAGCTCGAGGTCGCTCGCGGAGGTCTCGATGTTCGCTGCCCCGCCGCGCGCGAGCGAGAGAATCTCGCCGGTCTTCGGGTCACGCACGACCGCGAGCGGATATCGCTGCGCGTTCCACGTGATCGACGCGCCGTTGCCCACGCGCCGTGCGACCGCCGGCTGCGGGTTGACCAGCGCGCTCTCGCCCGCAACCGCGCTGGCGGCGACGGTCGCAGCATCGCGTCGCACGGAGCCGCGCGGGCCCGCGAGCACGAGCGATGCAATCGGCCTCGTCTCGCGCGAGAGAGGAATC
>DASXQD010000232.1:0-3746 GCA_036493195.1 Gemmatimonadaceae bacterium
TCGCTCGATCACCGCGCCGGCGTGCACTGACACATTCGGCCCGATGGTCGAATCCTTCAGCACGACACCGTCCTCGATGTACACCGGATCGATAATCGTCGTGCCCGCGGGCACCGTCGCCGGCCGCCGCGAGTGCCCGCGCTCCAGCATCGCGCGATTCGTGTCGAGCAGCGTGTCGAGCTTCCCCGCGTCGTACCATCCCTCCACGTCCACGACTTTGATCTTCGCGCCCTTGTCGATCATGTACTGGAACGCGTCCGTGAGGTAGTACTCGCCCTTGTTCGTGGGCTGCTTCATCACGTACGAGATTCCCTCGTACAGGAGCTTCCAGTTTCTGATGTAGTAGAGACCGATGTTGGCGCGCTTCGAGATGGGCGTCGACGGCTTCTCGATGATCCTCGTCATGTAGCCGTCCTTGTCCGTGACCACCACGCCGAATCGCTGGTAGTCCTCGACCTCCTTCACCCAGATGATGCCGTCCGCATCCGTGTTCTGCACGAGCGAGAGATCGGCATCGAAGATGGTGTCGACGAAGATGATGAGCACCGGTTGATCGACATAGGGCCGCGCGAGCTCCACGGCGGTCGCCGTGCCGTTCTGCACCTTCTGCTCGACGAACACCGCGGGGAAGTCGTATTCCGTTCGCGCGTACTCCTCCACCCGTTCCTTGAGATGCCCCGTGATGTAGATGATCTGCTCGATGCCGCCGAGCGCCTTCAGATCGTCCAGGAGATAGGAGATCACGGGCTTGCCGGCGACCTTGAGCATGGGCTTGGGCGTGAGATGCGTGTGCGGGCGAAGCCGCGTGCCCTTCCCCGCCAACGGAATGATCACCTTCATGGCGCGCTCGTTCCTTCGCGACCGTAACGATCCGTCAGACGGACCACGTCGTCGAGCTCGGGGGTGGATGCCTCGAGGACATCGCAATCGGTGACCGCTTCCATGTAATGGATCGTGTGAGGAGTGATTCGAAACGCATCGCCTACGCGCAGGTGCATGTCCTTCATCGTCTCTCCCGTCTTCACCCAGTACTTCAGCTCGCCCGCAAGCAGATAGACCGTCTCGTCCTTGCGCTCGTGATACTGCACGGAGAGTGCGTGCCCCGCACGAATGTGCAGGATCTTGCCGACGTAACGGTCGGTGCGCGCCCAGATGATCTCGTGTCCCCAGGGCTTGGGCACTCGCGTCACCTCGGTTGGTCCCGACTTTGGCGGCGGCGTGGTCATCGAGATTGCGTCCAGTGAGGGGATGCGGTTGGCTGTGTGCGGGCGCGACGCGCGCTCACCACAGATCGGCAAACGAGAAGGTCCAGCGAAGCTTCACACGATCGTCACCAGGCGCGCCACCGGGCGCGAGCTGCGGATCGCGAACGTAGAGCGGCACATCGAAGCGCAGGGTGACGGGCCGATCCCACAGCTGATCGCGTGCGAGAAGTCCCACGCCCGCATCCGCAAAGATGTGTCCAGCAGTCGAGAACGGCACCCGCGCCCACGCGCCATCGCCAAACGCCACCGCCTGCACCTCGGGCACGAACGACTTCGCGCGCGCTTTCACGACGGTCCGCGCGAGCTCGCCGTTCACTGCCGCTGCCCTGTCGACTCGCGCGAGAGGCGAGTAGCCGCGAAGCCCTGCGCCACCTGGCACAACGAAGTGCACATCGGAGCGCCCGAGCAGCGCATCACGGCCGCGCACGAAATCGTTCGTGTACGTGTCCGTCACATCGAGCGACGAGAGCCCGATCGATCGCTGCAGGGGCGCATCGTGGCTCGCGCCGCCGAATACCCGCAGCCTGTGCGTCCACGCGTGCGCGGCGCCGAACGAGCCCACCTGCGAGAGCTCACCCTCGATCCGCTCGAACGCACGCGTGGTTCCTCCGCCGACATCGCGCGTGAGCCCCGCGAATCCACGCACGCGCGCACGCAGCGTGCTCGGGCGACGCGCGCTCCATGAGAAGTTCGCATTCGCGTCGTACACGTTCGCCGGCTGCCAACGCGAAAAGTCCAGCCAGCGAGTGTCGTACGGATGCGTCGCATCGAGACCCACGCGCAGCTCGATCTGCGGTCCGTTCGAATACAGAAAAGGGCTCAGGTCCCACGCTTTCGCGAGCTCCGCCTTCGTGATGCCGTCGAGCAGCCACACGCCCGCGAACACGCCCACGAGCGGCCTCGAAAAGAATGGCGGCCGCGGATTCGAGAACGAGAGCCAGCCCTGCAGGCGCTCGATTCCGGGCGCCCCGCTCGGAATCTGCGCCGCGACCCCGATCCCGAGCTCGCGCCCATACCACGCGAGATCGCCCACGGCGGCGTAGTCCGATCGCATCCGCACCGCGCTCGTCAGCCCACCCGGCCCCGTATACCAGAACTTCGGCCCAATCGCCACGAGCTGCCGATCGCGATCGGATTGTGCGAGAAAGGGCCAGTCCGGCACGAACATGGTCGAGCGTCCATCGAGCGCCACCACCCCGTTCTTCACATCGTTCCGGCGGTCCCAATCTTCGGTGGTGTGCAGCGGATCCACACGCACGTCCTCCGGCATTTCCGCCGTGCGCATCTCCACCCACTGGTCGTCGCGCATCGGATCAGCTCGAGCGATCGTCCATCCGCCCGCCGTGCGCACACCAACAGGCATCCCATGCCGGTACTCCCCTCGGCGCACCACTCTGGCACGCGTGACCCACCCCTCGCCATCGCGGGCCGTTTGCACATCCGCGAGCGCGTAGTCCACCAGCCCCGTGTGGTGCACCCACTGCTCGAAGAACCATCCGAGATCGCGCCCCGACACCCGCTCCGCGCTCGCGCGCATCGCCAGCTCGTCCACGTGCTTGAAGCGCCAGCGCGAGTAATAGTCGTGCAGGAACGCAGTGAAGGTGCTGTCGCCCAGCAAATCCCGGAGCATCCCGTACATCAAATCAGGGCGCGAGTATACGGCCATCTGGTAGATGTCGAACTCGTTGAACGAATGCGACGGCGGCTCCGGCGCCTGCGCTCTTCCCACCAGATCCACATCGTAGAGCTGCATGCGCCCGCGATCGTACGAGGACATCTCGTGCGCGTGCGCCCGATATCCCTTGGCCGTTGCAGGCTCGGGCCTCGGCGCACCCTCCGCGAAATCCTGCGGCGTCTCGCGAAGGCGCCACTCGCTCTGGTAGCTCGTGAGACCCTCATCCAGCCACCCCTCGCGCCACTCGTTGTTCGCGAGCATCCCGTAGCTGTAGATGTGCCCCACCTCGTGCGACACCGTTCCCTCACTGGGGTCGCCGTACATCGCCATCATCGGGAACTCGGTCGCGCCGGGGTCAAGCCTGATCAATCCGGTGAGCTGCGGATATCCGTACGGCCCGTAGATCTTCTCCAGAAACTCCAGCGCGTGCTCGTTCCACTTGACGAACGCACCGTGCCCGAGCTTCGGCATTTCGGCAGGTGTGATCAGCGCGTGTATGGGGATCGCATCGCGATACAGCTCGCCCTCGTACTTGAACTGGGGATCCACCGTCCATCCGAAGTGGTGCACGTTTCGCGCGTAGAACCGGACGATCTTTCGTCCGGGCGCCGCCACGGGCAGCGTGGTATCAATGCCGGTACCGCTCGCGTCGTACGCATCGCGCGCGAGATGCACCTCGCCCCACACCTTCGCCTTCTCCCACCCCGGGTCGCCCGCGATCGGAACTCCCGTGGCACCCACCACCTGATCGGCCGCGAGATTGAGCATCACGTCGAAGGTGCCGAACTCGCCGTACATCTCTCCGT
>DASXQD010000233.1:0-1602 GCA_036493195.1 Gemmatimonadaceae bacterium
GCGCGCGCGCACGGAAAGCACCGCGGCCTTGAAGTCAGGCGTGGCGGAACTATCGTCGAGAATCACGGCGAGATGCATAGGTGAGTAAAGATAGCGCGACGAGCGTCCCATCGGGCGGCGCGGAGTTCCTCCAGCCGCCTGCCTCTGTGCTCGAGATTGCACAGACGCTCATTGGTGCCGGCCACGAGAGCTGGTTCGTGGGAGGTGCGGTGCGCGATGCGCTCCTGGGGCACCCCAACCTCGACTGGGACCTCGCGACAGCGGCGACGCCGCAGGAGATCCAGCGACTATTTCGTCGCACCGTGCCCGTCGGCATCGACTTCGGCACCATCGGGGTGCTCGATGCCGCCGGCGTCATGCACGAAGTGACGACCTTTCGTCGCGATGTGCAGACCGACGGCCGCCACGCGGTGGTGGAGTTTGGCGCGAGTCTCGATGAGGATCTCGCGCGCCGCGACTTCACGATCAACGCGATTGCCTACGGGCCAGAGACGCGTCAGCTCCACGACCCGTTTCGTGGCCGCGAGGATCTGCAGCGGAAGCTGGTACGCGCAGTGGGAATCGCCGCGGACCGTATGCGAGAGGATCGCCTTCGCGCGCTCCGGGCGTTTCGATTCGCGGCGCGCTTCGAGTTCGAGATCGAGCCCGAGACGTGGGCTGCCATCGAGGAGTCCGCACCGCATCTGGGGCGCCTATCCAGGGAGCGAGTGCAGCAGGAGATCGAGAAGACCATGGTGCAGGTGGACCGGCCCGGCAACGCATTTCGCCTGTGGCGGGAAAGCGGAGCGTTTACCGTCCTGGCTCCCGCGCTGGCATCCGTAAACGAGGTCGCGCTCGCGACGCTCGACGTTCTGCCGCGCGCCGCGGATGCGGGGGAGCGCCATCACACGAGCAACAGACTCATCGCGCTCATGCTCGATGTCCCGCCCGGAGCCGCGCGCGCGACGTTGCGCGAGCTTCGCTTCTCCAACGATCGCATACACTGGATCGGTGACATCGTCGAGCGTTGGCACCTCGTGGGAGGGCCCATTCGCGACGCGCTCGCGGAAGACGCTGCGATACCCGATGCGACTGTGCGCCGATGGGTTGCCGCGATCGGCCGCACGCGCATCGATGCGCTGTTCACCGTGCTCGAGGCGCGCGCTCGCGCGGAGGGCGCGGCCGGATCGGGGCGAATCGAGCCGGCGAGGGTACACGAGCTCCGCGGCCGCGCCGAGGCCGTCGCTCTTCGTGATCCACTGGAAACTGGCGATCTTGCAGTCGATGGCGGGGATCTCATGAAGGCGGGGATCAAGGCGGGTCCGCAGCTCGGTGTGGCGCTCCGCACACTGCTCGAGTGGGTGCTCGACGACCCCGCACGCAACACGCACGACCAGCTGCGGGCGCGCGCACGCGAGCTGGCCGGCGATCAGTCTCAGAGCTGAGAGAGCAGCGTATGTGGTTTCGCGGCCGCCAACCAGAAACGTCAGTGTGGAAGCGCTTTCGGTCCGCCGCCGACGGTTTCGTCTTCGCGAGGGAAGACGACTACTACAGCGCACACGTCGTCGCGCACGCGGAGCGCATCGTCGACCTCTTTTCCGCGCTGCTGGATCAGTTGCCGCC
>DASXQD010000234.1:0-7383 GCA_036493195.1 Gemmatimonadaceae bacterium
GAGCGGCGTGACGCGTCGGTCGCGGCCTTCAACGAAGCCGGCTTTTCGTGCGTAGCTCCCAAGGCGACGATGTATCTCTGGCTGCCGCTGCCGGAGGGGCTGCCGAGCGCGGTTTTCGCCGAGCGTCTTCTGACCGAGGAAGGAGTCGTGGTACTGCCTGGATCGGCACTCGGGGCGGGAGGAGAGGGGTTCTTCCGCATTTCGTTCATCGCGCCGCCGGAGCGGATTGCGGAGGGTGCGCGTCGCGCGGGTCGCGTGCTCAACGACCTTCTGGCCACCGCGAAGTGAGCTCGTCGTGAAGAAGCCCGAGCGCCGCATCGACGGGTCGCTGCTCGTCTCGATCGCCCTTCACATCGTGGTGGGCGTGGCGCTCGTGCTCGTGCTCTCGATTCCGAATCCGATCCAGCAGTGGCTCACCAACCAACACAGTACGCAGCCCAAGGTCGAGCACATCACCTACGTCGCAACTCCCTCCGCGGGGAGCGCGGCCCCGCGCAGCGGTGGCGACAACGTGCCGGTGCGCGAAAAGAGACGCGCACGCCCGCTCGTTGCACCCACCACGATTCCCACCGCGGTGCCGCCTGCGCCCGCGAGCACGGAGCCGCCGTCGGGCACAGGACCGGTCGTGGGCGCCGGCGGACCCGGTGAGGGCGTGACGCCCTCCTACGGTGATCCGCGCGTGTGGGCGCCCACGGGACCCACCTACTACGCGCCGAAGACGCAGGCCGAGCGGCTCGACAGCGCGATCTCGACGCGCGTGTTCGCACACAACGACTCGATGGCGCTCTACAACCGCGGGAGGCAGCCGGGCGACTGGACCTTCGAGAAGAACGGCGAGAAGTACGGCATGGACCAGCAGAAGATCTATCTCGGCAAGCTCGCGCTGCCGACGGCGCTGCTCGCGCTGTTACCGCTGAACGTGCAGGGCAATCCGGCGCGGTATCAGAACGACCGGATGAAGGAGAGCCAGCGGCAGGAGATCTTCCTGAATGCGCAGCGCGCCATGGACAACGACGAGTTCAAGGACGCGGTGAAGCAGATCCGTGAACGGAAGGACCGCGAGCACAAGGCGGAGCTGGCGGCGAAGCACGCGCAGCAGCAGGCGCAACAACAGGCGCAGCACGATCAGCAGCCGCAGACGAACGATCAATCATCGCCGCCACCTCCGGCGCCTCCGCCGCCCGCCCAGCCGCCCGCGCAGATTCCGTAATCGCGCGCGAGTCGTGCTGGCAGGCCAGCGCTACTCCACGAGCGTGAGCTCCTCGTGCTGGTGCACTTCCTGGAAGGGGCGGAACACGCCGCACACCTTTCCAATGATCGCGAAGTCGTCGCCTTCCTTCACCAGGATCTCCTGCTCGGCGGGATTCGCCGGCACGAGCACGATGCTGCCGTCGCGGTGCGTATACGTCTTCACTGTGGCGTCCTCGCCCAGGCGTGCCGCGATGATCATTCCCTCCTCGACATCGGTCCCGGGCTGAATCATGACGAAGTCGCCGTCGAAGATGCCGCGTCCGATCATGCTGTCGCCCTGAATCTTGAGCCAGAACACGTCCTCGGATGGAATGAAGCGGCGATCCACCGTGATGTACCCTTTCCGATGCTCCGGAAGGAGGATCGGGTCGCCCGCCGCGATCTTGCCGTAGAACGGAACCGGCTGTGTGCGTCGCGCGCCTTCGTAGCCGAGCAGGCGAACGCCGCGTGAGCGCGACGGGTCTCGCTCGATGTAGCCTTTTCGCTCGAGCGAGTGGAGCAACTCGGACACCGTTTTCGTGGACTTGATGCGGAACCGCTTGCCGATCTCTCGCACGCTCGGCTGATACGTGTGCGTCGTGAGGAAGTCGAGCAGATAGTGATAGACCTTCTGTTCGATGGCGCTCAGGACTTCCGGCATAACTCCCCCTTGCCAAGTGCAGCCGCATGTCCGCGTGCATGGACTCCGGCTCGTTCGGTTGACCCGCGTGGGGCGGGCAGTGCGTGGTCAGACGGCGGGCGCCTTCAGGAACTCATACGCTTCGCGCAGCCGCTTGTTCGTGAGCTCAGGTCCCATCGCGATCAGGACCTCGAAAATTCCAGGACTGACGGTCAGTCCTGTGAGGGCAACTCGGAGCGGCTGAAAGATCTTGCCAGCCGCCACGCCTCGCGCGGTTGCGAGGCCGCGGAGTGCCTCCTCGAGCGACGCAGGCGTCCACGCCGGCACCGATGCGAGCTGGTCCTGCACCGCATGCAGCAGCTCTGCGGTGGCGGCGCGATCCTTCCACTGCTTCTCGACCGCGTCCGAATCGTAGGCAATTTCGCCTGCAAAGAATGGCGCAGCCTGCCGCACCATGTCCAGTACCGTACGTGCGCGCACTTTCAGGAGATCGATCAACCCAAGATACCACTCGCGCCTGCTTTCCAACATCACCGTGGTCGCGAACCCCGCGTCGATGAGCGCCGGAGTGAGGCGCGGCTCGAGTTCCATGGCCGAAACGCGGCTCAAGTGCTGTCCGTTCATCCACTCGAGCTTCTTTGTATCGAAGATCGCCGCCTTCTTCTGGAGCCCGTCGAGGGAAAACAGGGCGATCATCTCCTCGAGGGACATCACTTCGCGATCGCCGCCGGGCGACCAGCCCATGAGCGCCAGGAAATTCACCATCGCACTCGGCAGAATGCCTTCCTTCTGATAATCGGCGACGGCCGTCGCCCCATGCCGCTTACTCAGTTTCTTTCCGTCCATGCCATGAATCATGGGCACGTGTGCGAAGCGAGGTGGCTCGGTGCCGAGCGCTCGGTAGAGCAGGATCTGCTTCGGCGTGTTGGAGATGTGGTCGTCGCCTCGCATGACGAGCGTGATGCCCATGTCGATGTCGTCCGAGACCACGGCGAGATTGTAGATGGGCGTCCGATCGGAGCGGAGGATGACGAAGTCCTCGATGTCCTTGTTCGGGAACGCGATGCGGCCGTGCACTGCGTCATCCCAATTGGTCTCCCCTTCTGGTACACGAAACCGCACCACGAATGGCATCCCAGCCTCCACCCGGCGCGCGATCTCGCCCGGCGCGAGGAGATCGCAGCGTCGATCGTACTTGAAGCTGTCCTTGCGCGCGGCCGCCTCCTGGCGCATGGCTTCCAGCTCGGCCGCCGTGCAGAAGCAGCGGTATGCCGCGCCGGTCTCCAGCAGAAAGTTCGCGTCGCGCTGATGCCGCGGCAGGCCGAGCGCCTGATGCACGACCTTCTCGTCCCAGTTCAGCCCGAGCCACTCGAGCCCCTCGAAGATCGCGCGCTCGCTCTCGTCCGTGCTGCGCGCCTTGTCCGTGTCCTCGATGCGGAGCAGGAACACGCCGCCGGTCTGGCGTGCATACAGCCAGTTGAAGAGAGCGGTGCGAGCGCCGCCCACGTGAAGGTATCCCGTGGGTGACGGAGCGAAGCGAACTCGAGGTGGCGCGAGTGGGTTTGGCATGTACGGGGGAAAGACAAAAAAACGGCAGGTCCGCCGATCGATGACGGACCTGCGGGGCAACAGCATAAGTCTAGAATGAAAATGACTCGAATGCCATTTCGCCGGAGCAATTCGCGAGCTGCCGATTGCTGGCAACGCTCGATCGCTATCATCTGGCGTGAGCCGCCTGCAAAAGAGAAAGCCCGCGACAATCGCGGGCTTTCTCTCGTGAACGGAGCGGGAGGGATTCGAACCCTCGATAGGGCTTTACAACCCTATAACGGTTTAGCAAACCGCCGCCTTCAGCCTCTCGGCCACCACTCCCCACCGGAATCTCTCCGGGCGTCAAGTATACACCAGCGAGGCACGATGTGGTACCGCCGCTGCGCGCATCGAGCGGACAGGGTGGGATTCGAACCCACGAGACCCGTGAAGGTCTGCCGGTTTTCAAGACCGGAGCATTCAACCGCTCTGCCACCTGTCCAGAGACCATCGATTTCGAGCGTTGGCATGATGTGCTCGGAAAAATTGCATGTCCGGCACGCGTACGCCACGCCGAGCGAACTCTAGCAAATTTTCGGGCGGAGTGTGAGCGCAAAATCCCCACTTGCGTCTGGCAATGGAAACCAGAGCAAGTACCGCGCGTTGATCATCTGAGCGCCCGCGCATCGACGTGCGGGGCTCTCACCCGCAGGAATCGCATCCGCATGCACACCTCGACCTCGCCAGATTCGCTGCGCGTCAGCGTGCTCGATCAGACACCGGTGCCCGAAGGCACCACGAGCGCCTCGGCGCTCCGTAACTCGATCGATCTCGCGCGGCGCGCCGATGCGCTCGGCTTTCACCGCTACTGGGTGGCCGAGCATCACGGCAGTCCCATGATCGCGGGTCCGTCGCCCGAGGTGCTCATCTCGGCGATCGCCTCGACCGTTCCGCGCATGCGCGTGGGCAGCGGAGGCGTGATGCTTCCCCATTACAGCGCGCTCAAGGTAGCCGAGAATTTCAGCGTGCTCGCGGGACTCTTCCCGAATCGAATCGATCTCGGACTTGGACGCGCCGCCGGCACCGATCCCGAAACCGCCTTCGCGCTGCAGCGCGATCGGCGCCAGCGCTCACCTGACGATTTTCCGCAGCAGCTCGCCGAGCTACTCGGCTATCTCTACGATCGACTTCCAAACGAACATCCATTTCGCAGGCTCGCCGCACTGCCAGGACTTCCGGAGCGCCCCGAGCCCTGGCTGCTTGGCTCGTCGCATCAGAGCGCGATCTGGGCCGCGGAGCTTGGATTGCCATACGCGTTCGCGGACTTCATCAATCCCAGGGGCGCGGAGATCGCCGCTGTGTATCGCGATCGCTTCGAGCCATCCGAGGAGCTCGCTGAGCCACGAGTGATGGTTGCGGTGTCCGCAATCTGCGCAGACACGAGTGCGGAGGCGGAGCGGCTGGCGTCGAGCATGCGCATGGCGATCACGCTCCTCCGCGCGGGATCGTCGATTGCGATTCCCACGGTCGAGAAGGCGCTCGAGTTTCTCGGACGCGATGCGTCTTCACAGGCGCTGCCGATGGGCCGTCGCGCGGTGGTGGGCGATGCGGCGCTCGTGAGGTCCGGGCTCGAGTCGGTCGCGCGCGACTACGGTGCGGAAGAGGTGATGGTGGTGACGATCACTCACGATCATGCGGCGCGCGTGCACTCGTACGAGCTCATCGCGCGGGCATTTGAGCTCCGAGGGGCAGGGAATGCTGTCTCGACAGCGGCAAGGAAGAAGCAGCTCGCGTAGTCAGCGCTCAGCCAGCTCGTAGTACCCTTCGATCGCCCACGCGATGACGCGATCGGTGTAGATCATCTGGTGCGACTCCGTGCTGTCCTCGATCGAGAGCTCGCGTAGCAGCGCCTTGAGCGCACGCAGGAGTTGCTCCGGAGGACACCGATACTGTCGCGCGTGCATCGCTGTGATCCGCACAGCCTCGTGCAGCACGCGCGGATCGTATCGACTCGATTTTCGTTCTTCCCGGATGGCAGCCCCAATTGCCGCGATGTCCGTCTGGAACACAGGGCTACTCTCGTACGACTCAGCCTCTCCCGCCATCATCTCCGCCAGGTGTTGCGCCCAACTCGATCATTTTTTCGGGTGCGTGCCGCTGTCCGACATCTTCACTCCACTCCCCGTATCATTGCCGAGCGGCACGGCGGTGGAGGGAGACGCAGGCTGAGTGTTGAACAGCCGGCTCAGATCCGTTGCGTCGCCGAGCGCGTGAGCGGTGTTCATCATCTTTTGCGATTCCGCCGTATCACCCCGCTGCAGCGCGAGATCAGAGAGGTCCACTGCCGTCGTGAGATAGATGTACGGAATACCCACCGATGCCTTGTCGACCCACAGGCCGCGCTTGATCACGGCCGCGGGCCCGAGGAAGTCGTGGTCCCAGAGCTCGCGCGTACGCGCCACGTCGACGAATCCTTCGCCTTGCAGAAGCACCGTGTCCTTTCCGGGTGAGGGCGGATCGGGGAGCAGCTTTCGTGCGAGCCCCTGCATCAGCAAATATTGTCCCAACCCGAGCACTTCCTGCGGATAACTCCCGGCCGTGCGGCTGAAATAGAACGGACGATTCGGATAATCATCGCGAATCATCATCAGCACGACGATATCCGCCTTCTGGAGCGGCTGTGGCTTGATGGTCGCCTCGATCGATCCCTTCTTGAAGAGCATCGGCTGGCGAAGCTCCTCGAACTCGGGGATGGAGTCCGCCTGGACGGTGGTCATGTGCAGCGGCGGCCCCTTGGGCATGGGCCACTCTCGCCCGCGATACGTCGCAGGACCCTTCGCCGCATCGTACGGAAAAACGGGACGGCGAATGAGCTGGCGCACGTACCAATCGGTATTGAGCAGCGACGTGCAAAGCACGAGCACATCCTTGCGAACGCCCTCCACCTCTTGTGCGTACCAGAGCGGAAAGGTGTCGTTGTCGCCGGCCGTGATGAGAATGCCGTACGGCTCGACCGAGTCCAGCAGATCGTGGGCGAAGGCGAAGGTGTCCGTTTGTCCCGCGCGCGATGCCGCATTCCAGTTCGTGAACAACGGCACGAACGCAAAGGCGAGAATCCACGAGCTCGCGAGCCAGGATGTCTTGCGCGGCATCTCGACGACCTCGCGCCCCACCTTGACTTCATCGCTGCCGAACAGCGACGCGACTCCTTCCCAGATGTACACGAGCCCGAGCGATGCCCACACGCCCCACGCGGAGAACGCGACGATGAAGAAGTAGTCGCGATCGCGCACCTCACACGCGACATCCGACGGATTCCCCATCGCCAGACACTGCGAGTGCCCGTACTTGAAATTGAGATAGTAAATCAGCACGAGCGTGAGCGTCAGCATGAACGTGCCGAAGTACCAGAACGACTTGCGATCCCGTCGCCAGTGCACGTATCCGCCCATCAATCCGAGGATCATGTAGATCATCGCGAGGATCAGCTGCATTTTCTGGTACTGATCCTTCACATCTCGCATCCACTGCCATTTGAAGTACAGCCAGAACATGCCCAGCTGCCCGGCAAAGGGCGCCTGTCTGTCGAACAGTGCGGGCTTGCCGTACTGCCCGCGATTGAAGTTGTACAGGAACGCGCTCCACGTGGTGGGCTCGCCCTCGTTTATCGGCGGGTAGTGCAAGGCGCGAATGGGCTGCGAAAGAAACGGCGATATCCCGAGCAGCATCGCGCCGATGCTCACCGCGATGAGCTTCCACCTGAGGAACGTGGCCGGGCGACGAACGGCAACGGCCACCAGCACCGCGGGTCCGGCGAGAAATCCCATCATGTGATTCGCGTAGCCCAGGCCGAGCAGATACGCGATCATGATGAGCAGCCGGTCGGCCATCGGGCCATCGGGATCGTCGGACCAGCGCACGGTGAGCCAGGAAATGATCGCGAGCCCCATCAGCGACACCGTGTACACCTTCTCGTTCACGAC
>DASXQD010000235.1:0-5382 GCA_036493195.1 Gemmatimonadaceae bacterium
CCTTGCCGCCGGTGATCGCGATCGTCTGCGCACCAACCGGCATCGCGAGCGCGCACAGTGTCGCGAGCGCGATCGCGTGGCCGAATCGCCTGGTCACGTTGTTCACTTGGCACCTCCCGCGACCGGGACGTAGCCGAGATCGAAATCCGTGCGCCACTGCTCGGAAGGATCGTCACGATCGTAGAGAAGGGCACCGTCGATCCACACCTTCTCCGCGCGCGTGTAGACGCTGAACGGATCGCCGGACCACAGTACGACATCGGCATCCTTCCCCGGCTCGAGCGATCCGATCTTCGAGTCGAGATCGAGCGCCCACGCCGGATTGATCGTGAGCCACTTGATCGCCTGGTCCTCGGAGATGTCGATGCCGATCTCCTTGCCGGCCTCGATACCCTTGGCTGCTTCCTGGTTGAGTCGCTGTGATCCCGACGGATCGTCGGAGTGCACGATCGTACGCGCGCCCGCCTGATTGACGAGCGCCATGTTGGCGCGGATGCCGTCGAGTGCTTCCATCTTGAAGCCGCCCCAATCGGCCCACAGGGCGGCGCCGATGTCTTCCTTCTTCAGAAGATCGGCGATCTTGTACGCCTCCACGCCGTGGTGGAACGCCTTGATCTTGTAGCCGAACTCGTGCGCGATGTCGATCATCTGCGCCATCTCATCGGCGCGATAGCAGTGATTGTGCACGAGAATGTTTCCACGCAGCACCTCAGCCAACGTCTCGAGATTGAGGTCTCGCGCCGGTGGATCGCCCTTGTGCGTGGCGTTCCACTTGTCCCATTTGCGGCGGTACTGCTCCGCTTCGATCCAGGCCGTGCGATAGCCGGCGACATTGCCCATGCGCGTCTGCGGGCCGCCCTTGTTTCCGTACACGCGCTTCGGATTCTCGCCGCACGCCATCTTGAGCCCGTACTTCGCGCCCGGAAACTTCATCCCCTGCACGGTGCGACTCGGTACCACCTTGAGCACGACGCTGCGTCCGCCGAACAGATTGGCCGAGCCGGGGAGCACCTGTAGCGTCGTAATGCCGCCCGCGAGATTGCGCGGAAACTGCGGATCCTGCGGCCACACCGAATGCTCCGCCCATACGTACGCAGTAACTGGCCGTACGGCCTCATTGCCGTCGCTGCTCGCTTCCACGCCGGGCGCCGAGTAGACGCCGAGGTGTGAATGAATGTCGATGATGCCCGGAGTGACGAACTTGCCTGCGCCGTCGATCACGGTCGCATCCGCGGGAGCATTTACGCTCGCGCCAACCGCCTCGACTTTTCCGTCTCTGAGCAGGATCGCGCCATTGCTGATGTGCGGTCCCGCAGCGGTGAAGATCGTGACGTTCTTGATGACGGTCGTTTTCGAGGGGAACGGCTTGTAGGTACTCGGAAAGGGATCAGCGTTCGGCACCGAGAGCGCGCCGCGCCCTGCCGTCGTGGAATCCTTCGAGTCCTTGGAATGGGTGCTGTCTCCGCTCTGCATTGGGCTTGGCGCGGGAGCCTGACTCCCCTTGGCCGATGCGCATGCGAGCACGGAGAGAGCAGCCGCGAATACGACAATGCGCATTGCTGGACGTGCCTCCGCTGAGCGTGATGAACGAGGAACAGTGGAACGTAGACCCGGCACCGGAACGACGCCAGCCGCGATGTCGCGCGAAAATGTCAGAGCGCGGCCCGAAGCACGGGCAGAAAATCCGTGCACAAACCGTCGACGCCCATGGCGGCCAGGGCCACTGCCTGCGTTGCGTCGTTGACCGTCCATGCGATCACGCGCCCTCCCGCGTCGTGCACCTCGCGCACGAGCGTTTCGGAGACGTGCTCACGGCTTGGCCATACATCGAACGCATCAGACGCGCGCATCGCTGACACCGGCTCGGGAACGGGTCTGTCGAACAGGATTCCGCCGCGAATCTCCGGCGCGAGCGCACGCGCGCGCGCGACCTGCGCGTGATCGAAGCTGTGCACGGCGCAGCGCTCCGGCGTGAGCGACGTCCGAACGACTTCGATCACCTCGCGCTCGATGTCCGCACCCTTCAGCTCGATGAACACCTCCGCGCGCCCCTTGATGACCGCGAGCGCCTCCGCGAGCGTCGAGATGAGCGCGAGTCCGCGGACCGAGAAACCCTGAAGCTCGTCGAAGGTGAGCGCGTCAATGCGCTTGCCCGCGAGACGGCCCGACGGTGGCGTCGCGCGCGGAATTTCATCGTGGTGCACGACGACCACGCGATCGATCGTGCAATGGACATCGAGCTCGATGCCATCCGCCTGCAGCTCGAGTGCACGAAGAAAGGAGGGAAGGGTGTTCTCGGGGCGCTCGCGGGGCGCGCCGCGATGTCCGATCAACATCGGCTTCGTGCGCGCCATCAGTCGGCGACGCGCTCCACGATCATCGCTATACCCTGACCCACGCCGATGCACATCGTCGCGAGGCCGTAACGCGCCCGCCGCCGACGCAGCTCGTGCACGAGCGTCGTGACTATTCGCGCTCCGGAGGCGCCGAGCGGGTGGCCGAGCGCGATGGCGCCGCCATTCACGTTCACACGCGCGGGATCCGCTCCGAGCTCGCGCATGCACGCGATCGCCTGCGACGCGAACGCCTCGTTCAGCTCGATGAGATCCATGTCGCCGATCGCGAGCCCCGCACGCGCGAGCGCGAGTCGCGTAGCCGGTATGGGCCCGAGCCCCATCACTTCGGGCGATACGCCCGCGACCGCACTCGAGACGATCCGCGCGAAGGGCCGCGCACCCACGCGCTTCGCCGCCTCCGCCGACATCACGAGCACCGCGCTCGCTCCGTCGTTGATCCCGCTCGCGGACCCTGCCGTGACCGTTCCTCCCGATGCGAAGGCCGGTTTCATCTGCCCAAGCTTCTCGACGGTTGCATCCGGACGCGGGTGCTCATCACGATCGACGATCGTCTCTCCCTTCGTGCCGGGCACCGAGACAGGAACGATCTCGCCTTCGAATTTCTTCGCAGCGATGGCCTCCGCCGTGCGGCGCTGGCTCTCCGCCGCGAATGCGTCCTGATCTTCGCGCGAGATGTGGCAGCGCTTCGCGACCTCTTCCGCAGTCTCTCCCATCGAGATCAGCCACTCCGCCGGAAATTTGGAGTTGGCGAAGCGCCAGCCGAGCGTGGTGTCCGCCACCGACGGTGCTCCGCGCGGAAAGGCAGTCTCGGGCTTGAGAGTCACCCAGGGCGCGCGAGACATGCTCTCCACTCCACCGGCGAGAAAACAACGTCCTTCGTCGCTCTTGATCGCGTGCGAGGCGCTCACGATAGCCTGGAGACCGGATCCGCAGAGGCGGTTCACGGTCTGTCCCGGCACAGTCACCGGGATTCCCGCGAGCAGGAGTGCCATACGGGCGACGTTGCGATTGTCCTCGCCCGACTGGTTGCTGCAGCCGAGCAGCACGTCGTCGATCGCGGCGGGATCGATACTCGTCCGAGCGAGCAGGGCGCGGAGCGGCACGGAAGCGAGGTCGTCCGGACGCACGCGGGCAAGTGCGCCCCCATGGCGGCCGATCGGCGTGCGGACTGCGTCGACGATGAGAGCGTCGGTCATGAGACTGTCGATTCCGGTGAGAAGTGCGTGCACGCCCCGGTGCCGGGCGGATGTGCCAGTCGTCTAAGTTGATGCGCTGCGGAGTTCCGCGCACCCCTTGAAACACCAGTTCGATCGCTCCTGGAATCGCCCTCCCTGCCGGTCCTTAACATCCTCGGCACGGGACCGTCTCATCACATGACCGCATGACTGACCACTCACCGAGCGAGCTCGCACCGGATGACGCAGCGCTGATCGCGCGGTGGCGGGGTGGCGACGAGCGTGCGGCCACGGCGCTCGTCGAGCGCCACGCGCAGGCGATCGCGCGTTTCGTGGCCAGCCTCGGCGAGCGTGACGAAGTGGAGGAGGTCGTGCAGGATACGTTCGTGCGTGCGTTCGGATCGCTGGACTCATTTCGTGGCGAGAGCAGCTTCCGCACCTGGCTGCTGACGATCGCGCGAAATCTCCTTCGCGATCGTCAGCGCGGTCGCAAGCGCACGAGGCTTCACGTGGCGATTCAGGATGACGACCTCGTGAGCGCGTCGGATGCGCTCGAGGGAACGGTCGCGATGGAGACGGAGCAGCGATTGCGCGCGGCAGTGGAGACGCTCTCGCCGATGCAACGATCGATCTTCACGCTGCGCGTAACGGAAGGACTATCGTACAAGGAGATCGCGGTTGCGGTCGGAAGCACGGAAGGCGCGGCGCGGGTGCATTATCACAACGCGATGCGGATCATCAGGGAGAAGATCGATGAGTGAGTGCACGAATGGAGCGCTGCGTGATTTGCTGCCGGAGCTGGTGAACGGCCGGCTCGATGCCGAGATGCGGCAGCGAGTGGAGGCACACGTCGCCGCCTGCGGAGAGTGTGCGGATGAGCTGGCGCTGCTTCGCTCGCTGCGCCCGGCGCTCATGCGCGAGCCGGTTATCGACGCACAGCGCATCGCAGCCGCGGTGCGCGCGCAAACGGCGGGCGGCGGAAGTCGCGCGCCCGCGCGCGCGGGCAACGCCGCCCGCTGGAAGGTCGCGATCGCCGCCGCGGCTCTGCTCGCGGCAGGAGCGCTCGGCTACGCTGCGAAGGTGCATCGCGGGAGCGGGACGCCGGACGTGGCGATCGCGCAGCCAGCGTCCGCGCCCATCGCCGTCCCTCCGGCCTCCGCACCCCTGCATGCGACGGAGCACCAGGTTGCCGTTGCACCGCCACGCATCGCGACGCGGGCAGCGTCTGCGCCAACCGCTCTCGCCAGCGCCGGCGTACCCGAGAACGTCTCCGATCTTTCGGACGAGCAGGTTCGCGCTCTCACGGCCTCCCTCGACGATCTTTCCGCCATTCCCGACGCCGAGCCGTCGGCGGGCATCGATCCACTCGGCGCGTCGATCGACGATGCTTCCGCGGGAGGGCGATGATGCGCTCGCGATGGGTGATTCTCGTGCTGGCGATCGCGGTCGTGGCGCCGGCGCGTGCGCAGAGTGCCGGAGACAGCTCGCAGCGACCGGCGGTGCAGGCGCTCCAGCGTCGCATGCTCGAGGTCGTGCAGCGCACGCTCGGCGCGAGCGATGACCAGATGCACCAGCTCGCCGATGTGAGTCGCAGATATCAGCCGGAGCGTCGAGAGCTGAATCAGAGGGATCGTCTGGCGCGGCAAACCATTCGGGCCGAAGTGCTGCGCGATTCGCTCGCTGACCAGAATCTCGTGGGTCGGGAGCTGGACGTGCTGGTCGACGTGCAGCGACAGCGGATCGACCTCTTCGCGCGCGAGCAGCGCGATCTCGCGCGTTTCCTGACGCCGGTGCAGCGGGCGAAGTATGCGACGCTGCAGGAAGGGCTGCGCAAAAAAGTCGAGCAGCTG
>DASXQD010000236.1:0-2075 GCA_036493195.1 Gemmatimonadaceae bacterium
CGCCCTCGCCACTCAGCGTCCCCACCGGCCCCGCCAGATTGTCGTCCGTGATGTAGAGCGCGTTCATCCCGTGGATGTACGTGAAGTCCACCGAGCCGACCATGTTCCACGGCAGCTGCTGGTCCGCGCCCAGCGCCGCCTTCAATGCCTGTGGCAGCCTGAAATCATGAACGAAGTACGAGAGCGACGCGGCCGATGCCGGCATCGCGCCGCCCGCGCACGACGTCGGCTGCGCACCCGGATCCGCCACGAAGCTCGGCGCCGCCGCATTCGCGCAATTCAGCAGCACCGCCCCCGTTCCGGTATTCGAGTATGCGAAGGACATCCAGCTGTACGGATCGCGTCCGGTGAAAACGCCGACACCACCGCGAAGCGCCGTGCCGTCACGCACGCTCCAGTGCAAGCCGAGTCGCGGCGAGAGCTGCGTCGCCGGCGAGATGAATGCGCTCGTGTTGATCGCGAAGCTGCTCGTCGAAAGCGCATCGTTCTGCCGCGGCGCGTCGGGGAACGAGGAACGGTCCGCCCGAAGACCGAGTGTGAGGACGAGATCGCGCGTCGCATTCCACGCATCCTGCGCGTAGAGCGAGTACTGGTGCACGCCGAAGTCCGACGTCGCCGCGCCAGGGTCGAGCGCGACGTTGCGCATGAAGCGCGACGGGCGCCCCGCCGCGAGCGAATCGAGATCGAAAAACACATACTGCCCGATCGCGTTCGAGAAATTTCCGAATGTGAAGCGCATCAGCTCGGCCGCCGCACCTGCCGTTACCGTGTGATTCCCGAACGTGCGCGTGAGATTGTCCGTCAGCTCGGCGTCGCGCTGCCTGAGCGTGAGCAGCTGGCTCGAAGGATCCGCACCTGCGATGAGCCGGGTACCGGCGGCGCCGATGTTCTGCACGAAGACCGCGGGCGCGCCGCTCGCGGTGCTGCGCGGCTCGTTGGTCACCGCATAGCCGGCGAGCATCTCGTTGGACCACGCTCCCAACAACGTCGACCACTTGCCGTGACCGGCCCACGTTCGTGCCTCGGGGGCGAAGGCGGCGGACGTCAATCGATAGTCGCCGTTGATCGCGCGCGCGGGTGAGATCGAGTCCTCCGTGATCCCGTGCGCGTAGTTGATGCTCAGCTCCGCGCGTCCCGACTTGCCGGTGACCGCGGACAGCTTCGCGAACACGTTCTGCGCATCGCTCGTCGTGTTGAATGCGCCGAACGAGCCCGGCGCAATTCCATACCCACTCAGGATCGATGCGAAGCGCTGCGCGCTGTCCGCCGGGATGCCGACGTCCGTTGTCGAGCCAATGCTCGGTCCGGAGAACGGCGTCACGCGATGCCGAAGCTCTCCCGCCGCGAAGAAGTGCAGCCTGTTCTCGATGATCGGACCGCCCACCGAGCCGCCGTACTGCTCCACATTGAAGTCGGGACTCGCATGTCCCGCCGTGTCGTGGCCGGCCAGTCCCTGTCCCTGATAGAAGGCGAAGAGCGAGCCATGAAACGCATTCGTCCCCGATTTCGTGATCGCGTTGATCTGACCGCCGGTGAAGCTTCCCTGTCGCACGTCGAATGGTGCCGTCTGGATCTGGAACTCCTGCACGGCCTCGAGCGGCAGCGAGCGCGCTCCCTCCTGACCGCCCGGTGTTCCGCTGCCGCGGCTCAGCCCGAAGTAGTCGTTGTCGCTCGCGCCATCCACCTGGATATCGTTCATCCGGTTGTTCGATCCGGACACCGACGTCCCGGTCACCTCGGGTGCGGTTTGCAGCAGCTCGGTGAAGTCCCTGCTCAGGAGTGGCAGTCGCTGGATCGCGCTGTCGCTCACGGTGTGCGACGGGCCCGTGTGCGACTGCGAGAGAACGGGACCTTGCGCGTTCACCACCACCTCGGCGAGCGTCGCAGTCTCCGGAGCAAGCACGAGCTCCAGCGAGAGCCGCTGCCCGAGGCTCAGCATGATGCCGTCTCTGGTGCTGCGAAGCCCTCTGGCACTCGCCTCTACGCGATACGGCCCGCCTGGCGAGAGATGCTCCGCGGAAAAGCGCCCATTCGCATCGGTCTGGAGAGCGAGTCGTGCGCCCGTCGCGCGATTC
>DASXQD010000237.1:0-4932 GCA_036493195.1 Gemmatimonadaceae bacterium
GGTAGGATCCGTTGCATCGCTGTTCGTCAGCCGCTGGGATGTAGCGGTGCAGGAGACAGTACCTTCGGCACTGCGCAACCGGCTCGGCATCGCAGTGGCTCAACGCACGTATCGGGAATACCGGCGCGTTTTGTCTTCGCCGCGATGGCGTACGCTCGCGTCCTCCGGTGCTCGGCCGCAGCGTATGCTGTGGGCCAGCACCGGAACGAAGGACCCCAGGGCACCGGATACGATGTACATCGAGGCGCTGGCTGCTCCGGATACGATCGACACGATGCCCGACAAGACGCTGCTCGCGTTCGCGGATCACGGTACCGTGAACGGCGCGATGCCGGAGGACGGCGGAGATTCGGATCGCGTGCTCGCCGAGCTCGCGCGTGCGGGCATCGATGAAACCTCTCTCGCGACACGGCTGCAGCGCGAGGGCACCACGTCGTTCGACAAATCGTGGGCGGATCTTCTTCGACTGCTCGATGCAAAGACAAACGAGCTGTCGTCAGGCGGCCACACCACCGCGCAGGCCCACGAGGCCGAGCCAAGACACGTGACGGAGCACATGGAGAGTCACACGAAATGACGACAGCGGCAACAGCAACCATCGATGAACTGTGCATCAACACGATTCGCACACTCAGCATCGATGCGGTCGAGAAGGCGAATTCCGGTCATCCGGGATTGCCCATGGGAGCGGCACCCATGGCCTACGTGCTGTGGACGCGGCACATGCGGTACGATCCGGCACACCCGGACTGGAGTAATCGCGATCGGTTCGTGCTCTCGGCGGGACACGGGAGCGCGCTGCTCTACAGCCTTCTCTATCTCACCGGCTATCCGCTCACGCTCGACGATCTGAAGCATTTCCGGCAGTGGGGAAGCAAAACTCCCGGGCATCCCGAGCGCGGCATCACACCTGGCGTGGATGTCACCACCGGCCCGCTCGGCCAAGGCTTTGGTAATGCGGTGGGGATGGCGATGGCGGAGCGGTGGCTTGCGGCAACGTTCAATCGCCCCGGTCACGAGATCGTCGATCACCGCACTTACGTCATCGCGAGCGATGGCGACATGATGGAAGGAGTCTCGGCCGAGGCGGCCTCACTCGCGGGCGATCTGCATCTTGGCCGACTGATCGTGCTCTATGATGCGAATCAGGTCACGCTCTCCGGCACCACGAACATCACCTTCTCGGAAGATGTGGGCTCCCGCTTTGCTGCCTACGGCTGGCAGGTGCAGGAGATCGACGGGATGGACATTGCAGCGGTCGATGCGGCGCTCACGAAGGCGCGCGATGACGAGCAACGTCCCTCACTCCTCGTCGCACGAACGCACATCGGCTTTGGCAGCCCGAACAGAGTCGACAGCTTCAAGGCGCACGGGGAGCCGCTCGGGAAGGAAGAGACGCGACTGACAAAGCGCGCGTACGGCTGGCCGGAGGACGCGCAGTTCTTCGTGCCGGAAGACGCGCGACGCGAATTCGCAAAGGTCGGCACGCACGGCACGCAACTGCGAGATGCATGGCAGAAGATGATGAGCGCCTATCGCGTTGCGCACCCCGATCTCGCGCGCGACTTCGATCGCGCCATCGCGGGTGAGCTCAGACCGAAATGGGATGCAAAGCTTCCCGTATTCACGCCGACCGATGGCGAGATGGCCACGCGTGATGCCAGCGCAGCCGCGATTCAGGTGATCGCCGAGTCGGTTCCGAATCTCGTGGGAGGGTCTGCGGACCTCGATCCATCCACTCGGACGATGATGAAGGACAAGGGAGATTTTCAGAGCGGGAACGTGCCGATGAACGGACAGACGCCGCCCACGCAGGGAGCATCGGGAGGGGTTTGGGGCTATGCCGGTCGCAACATTCACTTCGGTATCCGCGAGCACGCGATGGCGGCGATCCAAAACGGCATGGCGCACCACGGGGGAGTGCTTCCGTACGGCGCGACGTTTCTGACCTTCTCCGACTACATGAGGCCCGCCATCCGCCTCGCCGCGGTGAGCGATGCGCACGTGCTCTACGTATGGACGCACGACAGCATCGCGCTGGGCGAAGACGGACCCACGCATCAGCCGGTGGAGCAGATCGCCAGTCTGCGCGCAATGCCGAACATGATGGTCATTCGCCCCGCCGATGCGAACGAGACGATAGAGGCGTGGCGGATCGCGGTGCGGCACACGGGTGGCCCAGTCGGGCTGGTGCTCACGCGACAGAAGCTTCCCGTGCTCGATCGTGCGACGCTCGGCCCAGCCTCGGACACAGCGCGCGGTGCGTACGTGCTGGCCGATGCGCAGTCCGGCGCACGTCCCGAGCTCATTCTCATCGCGACCGGATCGGAAGTGTCGCTCGCGCTCGAGGCGCATCGTCAGCTGACCGGCGAGGGTGTGCGAAGCCGCGTGGTGTCGATGCCGTCCTGGGAATTGTTCGAGGCGCAGGCGAAGGAGTATCGCGATGTCGTTCTACCGCCCGGCGTGACGGCGCGTGTGAGCGTGGAGGCAGCATCCCCGTTTGGATGGGAGCGATACGTCGGCGTGGCGGGCGCCATTATCGGTATCGATCATTTCGGTGCCTCGGCGCCCGGCCCCGAGGTGATGAAGCGATACGGATTCACGGTGGAGCATGTGATGGCGACGGCGAAACGAGTGCTCGCGGGTGACACGAAGCGCAGAGAATGACTGCGCCTCAGCTCCGCTCGATACTCACGTGTCCACGCTGCAAGCACGCTCAGGAATTGGAAATGCCATGTGATGCATGCCTCTTCTTCCACGAGTGCACGAGCTGCCACGAGATACTTCGACCAAGGCCGGGGGACTGTTGCGTGTTCTGCTCATATGGGAGCGTGCGATGTCCATCGATTCAGCGTTGAGACTCGCCGTTACACCGAGTACCTCGTCTTTACTGTTCGTGACGCAACACAGTGTACGTGAAAGCCTGAGCCGCTCCGGATGGTGTGTGGTGAAGGTCATCGACGCTGCGTTCGACCGAGAACCCGTTGCCGAGCTCGCGCGCCAGTAGCTCGGAATCGTAGCGCACGACATCGAGACCGCTGCATCGGGTCGGCCCCTGCAGCGAGAACGTAGCGATGAGAGCAACGCCACCGGGCCGTATCGCTCGGCGCGCGGCAGCGACATAGCGTCGGCGATCGTCGCGATGCGTGAGAAAGTGAAACACGGCGCGGTCGTGCCACACGTCATAGGTGGCGTTCGCGCCGAGGTCGACGCGCGTGATGTCGGCCTCGATCCACTCGACCGAAGCTGCGCGAGCGCCGAGTCGCGCCTTCGAGTGCTCGAGCGCCGCGCGCGAGATGTCGAGCACGGCGATCCTGGCTACACCGCGATCGAGCAGCGCGTCGACCAGCGTCGACGTGCCTCCGCCCACATCGATGATTGCGCTCGATGATGTAAGGCCCAGCTGCTCGAGCAACTCGAGCGATCGTGTGGGCTGCGGCTGATACCAACTCAGCTCCGTCGGCGACCTGGAACCGTAGACCGCCTCCCAATGTGCTTTGGAGCCTTCATCGCTGCCCGCATCGGGCGAAATCGGAATCGACGTCATCGAGGCATCCGGAAGCAGGCGGTCTGGTTAGCGAGCACGGCGCTGTGCGGCTGCTGGCACGCTTCGTCCCATACATCACGATGTTGGAAAGAACAAACGCCGCCATTAGAAGGATAAACAGTCATGCGATCGAAAATCGAGTCGTGCTTCACTCGGCCCGTGCAGTGGCGCGCCGCCGCCGTCATGCTCGCGCTGCAGCTCGGCGCATTCGCATCCGCGCATGCGCAGGAAGCGAACAGCTCGAGCGACAAGGAGAATCCGCGCTGGGCCCCAATTCGTGCGGTGTTCGGTCAAGGCGAGCAGAAGGAGGGCTATTTTCGAGTAAACCTTCCACGTAGCGACCTGCATGTGAGCATCGGACGCGACACCCTGGCGCCCAATTTCGAGTTCACCAGTTACATCGGCTTTGCACCCGCCGGCGCAAAGAGCGTCATCGCAAGGGCCGAGATCGTGGTCCTGCAAAGCGAGGTTCCGTTGGTGCTGGCAGAGGCGCGCCGGCAGGGAATTCACATCACCGCGGTGCACAACCATCTGCTGAACGAGCAGCCTCACATCATGTACGTGCACGGCACGGCAGAAGGAACGCCGGGAGCCATTGCATCCAGCTTCAAGTCCGTATTCGCGAAGACCGCCACGCCGCTCGCGCCGGCCGAGGAGGAAAAGAGCACGGTCGATTGGTCCTCGGTCGATGCAGTGCTCGGGACGCACGCTGAAGCGCACGGCACGATTGCCGAGTACGTATTTCCGCGACGCGATCATCTGACGATGCATGGCATGCCGCTGAAGTCGTCCGGCGTTCTCGAAACCGCATCGGAAGTCGTCTTCCAGCAGCTGGGCGATGGGCGCGTTGCCAATACCGGCGAGCTCTTCATCTCGCCGAACGAGGTCGAGCCCGTGATGCGCGCGCTCGACGCGAATGGACTCCACGTCACGGCACTCCACAACCACATGGTCGAGGACCAGCCCCGCATGTACTGGGTGCACTGGTACGCCACGGGCGATGCGGCGACACTCGCCAAAGGCGTGGCTGCGGCGCTCTCACATATGAACAGCTCGCAAAAATCGAAGTCCGAAGGCGGCGGATGATCCGAGTCGGCTCGATGTCGGTGCGGCTCGCGCTGGTGCTCTGCATCGCCGCCCCGGCATTGGCCCAGCACACCGACTCCACTCCGGTCGCTTCTCGAGGAGTATTCACGCGTGGCGATGCCATCACTGGCACCGGTATCGTCATCGCGACCGCGGCGATTCATCCATTCGATGAGCGCATCGCCGTGAGCCTGCAGCGGCCCGCGCTCCAGAGCAGGACCGGCCTTCGGCACACGGCGACGGCATTCCGGTTGCTCGGCAGTCCCGGGGTGCTCATTCTTGGCGGCGCTTTATACGTG
>DASXQD010000238.1:0-3328 GCA_036493195.1 Gemmatimonadaceae bacterium
CTCGCGCGGTAACCAGTTTCATACTTTCATTCAGGGACTGCACAATGTCCGATTTCACATTCATACGCTAGAGACCGATCATGGCCAAGCAACCGTCCACTCCCGCCCCGATGCGCTCCTCGGCACCTGTCACGCGCGAGCAGCTCATCGAAGGGCTTCAACAGGATCTCGCCCGAGAGTACAAGGCGATCATTCAATACGTGATCTTCAGCCAGAAGCTCGACACTGCGCGGTTCCAGAACATCGCGGGCGAGCTCGAGAAGCATGCGCACGAGGAGCTCGATCACGCGCTCGCAATCGCGCGCCAGCTCGATTACTACGGGGCCTATCCAACGCACACGCCGGCGGCGGTCGAAGTCTCCGAGGAGAACGAGGCGATGCTCTGGTCCGATTTGAGGGCCGAGGATGATACGATCGATAATTACCGTCAGCGAATCAGGCAGGCGGAGGAGCTGGGCGAGTTCGCGCTCGCCGAAGTGCTCCAGGAGCTCATCAAGCAGGAACAGGACCATCAGATCGATCTCGCCTCCGCGCTCGGCGTCGTTCCCGATCCCAAGCAGCGTGCGAAGGAGGGGCAGAAGCAGAAGAAATGACGGAATCCGCTACGCGATGATGCAGGCGGGCGCTCATGCACATGAAGTGGGACGCGCCTGATCGGTGAGTGTGCGGATTCGCTCGGTGAACGGAACGGCGCCGAGTGGCTACCGGTCTCGTGCAACCCTATTGTTGGGGGTGGGCGCATTCCGGAGGCGCAATGGCGGATCGGCACGTGAGCACCCTGATCGCGGACGACGAGCCGCTGGCGCGCCAGCGGCTCTCGGCGCTTCTGGCGGAGATTCCGTGGATCACCATCGTGGGCGAAGTCGCGGACGGCGACGAGGCCGTTCGCGCAATCGATGAGGTGAAGCCGGAGCTCATCTTTCTCGATGTCGTGATGCCGGGATGCACAGGCATCGAAGTGTTGAGCAGGATCACACACCATCCGAGCGTCGTGTTCACGACCGCATACGATCGATACGCCGTTGCGGCATTCGAGGCGCGCGCGCTCGACTATCTGCTCAAGCCGTTCGGCCGGCGTCGACTCGTGGCCACACTCGAACGCATTCACGAATCGATCGGCGCGGACACCGCCGACAGCGCCGGCACCGTCGAGCGGGGGCGCGCCGCACTCGAAGTCAGCGTGCCGCTCGATTGGCTGTTCGTGCGAGAGCGCGGGCGCGTCACCCCCGTGAACGTGCAGCACGTGGTGCGCTTCGAGGGCTGCGATGACTACGTGACGATCCACACCACGGAGCGGCAGCTGCTCGCGACGCTCAAGCTCGCCGATCTCGAGCGGATGCTTCCCGCCAACTTCGTACGCATCCATCGATCGCACATCGTGAATCTCGCCATGGTCGAGAGCTTCGTCACCGGCGAAGGTGCGCGCTTCACCGTCGTTTTGCGCGATCGCACGCGAATCGCCGTGAGCCGCGATCGCGCGCGCTGGCTCCGCGAGCGCACGATCTGATGCATGGCCTGACGCCAACCGCCGGGTCGTCACGACGACTGAGCCGCGAGCTCATCGCCATCGCCGTCGTGCTCGTGCTCTATCTCGTGGCGAACGCGCTCATCTTCGCGGCGCGCCCCGCGATGATGCGAACGGCGATCGCCTCCGTCGATTCGACTCTTCTGCGCGACAAGTCGTCGCTCGATGCGGAGCTGATTCACTGGCGGGATGAAGTGCTCGACGATGGACGCTGGGTCGCGACGCTCACCGGCGTGCTGCTCGATGCCGGATCCGGCGCGCGCACCGCGACACTCACGACACAGGACATCTCGAGGCTGCAGGAGCTCACGATCACGCGCATCCCCGGCGCACGCGTGTGGGTGCTCGACGAACATGGTGAGGTGAAGGCGAGCCTTGGCGGCGATCCGCCCGAAGCGCGGCAGAAGTGGCTCGCCCGCGAGAGTCTCTCAGGCGACTCGTCGGTACTCGGCGCCACCGGACTTCGCGGCTCCGATCTTCGCATCGCCGTCGCAAGCCCGGTGCGAAATGCCACTGCGCATGGCCTCGCGGTGGTGCTCGATCTGTCCGCGGCCGCGCAGCTGCGACATCGCCTCCCCAACATGGCCTGGGAGGGACACTACGGGCGCGCCGCCGTCACCTTCCCGTTCGGTGACGCCTTCGTGAGCGCCGTGTGGAGCGGTCGCCCGAACGATCCGGAGATCGAGTGGCCAAGACAGGGATGGGCGCTCACGGACAGCGCGTTGATCGTCGTCTCGGGTGCGCTCCCGGGCATCACGCCGCGATTCGAGCTCGGGATCCCGCGATCGGCCGCGAGTGCCCGCGTCGACGCGCGCGCGGCGTGGATGCACGCGAGCGCCGCAGGGGCGGCGCTCGTGCTGTGCGTGATCATTCTGATCGAGGGACATCTCACTCGCGACCGTCGCCTGCGCGCAGCGGAATCATCGCTAGCCGAGTCCCGCTTGCGCACCGCGCAGGCAGAGACGGCGACCACGCGCGCGGAGCTCGCGTCGATTCAGGCGCGCCTCAATCCACATTTCCTCTCGAATGCGCTGCACTCCGTGTCCGCACTCGTCGCGAGCGACCCGGCCGCGGCGGAGGAAGCGCTCGATCGCATCGGCGATCTCTTTCGGTACTCGCTGATTCAGTCCGAGCAGCACGTCGTCTGCCTCGACGACGAGTGGCGGTTCGTGCAGGACTATCTCGCGATCGAGCAGATGCGACTCGGCTCGCGACTCACGGTGGAGCTGTCGCTCGAGCGCGCCGCCGGTGAATGCGAGGTGCCCTCGTTCGTGCTGCAGCCACTCGTCGAGAACGCAATCCGGCACGGCATCGGGCCGCGCACCGGGGGTGGTACGGTGCGAGTGAGCGGCCGTCGGATGAACGGCCGCGTGCTGCTCGAGGTAACCGACGACGGAGCCGGCGCGCTAGCCGAGGGCATTGAAGCCTCCGCAGGAACCGGGCTTCGCACCCTCAAGCAGCGTCTGAGCCTCGACGACGCGTTTCGCGGTGTGGTCGATGTGCGAACCGCACCCGGTCTGGGGTTTCGCGTGCGCGTGACTCTCGATGCGCGCCCACGTACTTCGCGCCCGGACTAGAGCGTCACCTCTGGCCCTCACGGGGTCCGCCTGTTATTTCGATGAGTGCACGTGCCGCGCGGGACATACGCCGGATGCTACGGCGCTGCCATCCACTATATAGAAGGCGGAGGAGCACGTGGAGGATGACATCCACGCACTCATCGAGCGGGCCGACAAATCGGATCCAGCGGCAGCCGACGCACTGTTTGGCATGTTGTACGCAGAGTTGCATCGCGTGGCGGAG
>DASXQD010000239.1:0-4608 GCA_036493195.1 Gemmatimonadaceae bacterium
CTCACCCAGATGGCGACGATTCGCCTCGGCAAGCGCACCGATAATCGCGCTCCGCTGATCAAGGACTTCGTTCCGCTCGCCGGTCTCGACGACATCGTCTTCGGCGCGTGGGATCCGATTCCGGACGACGCGCTCACCGCCGCTCGCAAGGCCGGCGTTCTCGAGGAGAAGGATCTCGCGCCGATCGCCGACTTCCTGTCGTCGATCAAGCCGATGCCCGCGGTGTTCGACAACAAGTACGTCACGCGCATCAACGGCTCGAACGTCAAGAAGGGAAAGACGAAACGCGATCTCGCCGAGCAGCTGCGCCAGGACATTCGCGATTTCAAGGCGAAGCACAAGCTCGATCGCGTGGTCATCGTCTGGTGCGCGTCCACCGAGATCTTCATCAAGCCCGGGCCGCAGCACGCGACGATCGAGCAGTTCGAGAAGGCGATGGAGCGCAATGACGAAGCGATCGCGCCGTCGATGCTCTACGCGTACGCGGCCATCATGGAAGGCGTGCCGTACGCCAATGGCGCACCGAATCTGGCGGTCGACACGCCGGCGTTGATTCAGCTCGCGATCGAGAAGGGCGTTCCCATCATGGGCAAGGATTTCAAGACCGGGCAGACGTGGATGAAGACCGTGATCGCGCCGGGACTCAAGGCGCGCATGCTCGGGCTCGCGGGATGGTACTCCACCAACATCCTCGGCAATCGCGATGGTGAGGTGCTCGATGATCCCGCGTCGTTCAAGACGAAGGAGGAGTCGAAGCTGAGCGTGCTGCACGACATCCTGCAGCCGGAGACCTATCCCGAGCTGTACAAGGATTTCGCGCACGTGGTGCGGATCAACTACTATCCGCCGCGCGGCGACAACAAGGAAGGGTGGGACAACATCGACATTGTCGGGTGGATGGGCTATCCGATGCAGATCAAGGTCAACTTTCTCTGCCGCGATTCCATTCTCGCCGCGCCGATCGTGCTCGATCTCGCGCTGTTCATGGACTTCGCGCATCGCGCCGGCATGAAGGGCATTCAGGAGTGGCTGTCGTTCTACTTCAAGAGCCCGATGGCGGCTGCAGGTCTGCGCCCGGAGCACGATCTGTTCATTCAGCAGACGAAGCTCAAGAACACGCTGCGCCACTACATGGGCGAGGATCAGATCACGCATCTCGGCGTGGAGTATTACGCGACATGATGCGCGCGCTCGTGATCGCGATCGCAGCGGTGGCGCTGGTCGGATGCGGCCCCAAGGCGGCGGGGACGTCGACGACCGAATATCGTGCGTTCACCGAGCACTACGCGTTCAACATCGCGAGCGTGCCGTCTCCGCCGCACGCGCGCGAGAAGACGCTGTTCAAGATTCGCGTGCGCGACAAGAACACCTCGCAGCCGATCGAGGGCGGCGAGGGGATCATCTACGGAAATACCGAAGACAACGCGGGAAAGACGTGGGACAGCTTCACTCCCGGACAGGCGCCGGGCACCTACACCGCGACGCTGGACTTCGTGATCGCCACCAACTGGGCGCTCGCGCTGCAATTCCGAAAGGATTCCACGCAGGCGCTCGAGAAAGTCGACACCTGGTATCAGTCCGTTCTCCCCGAACGAGCGGCCACTCACTGACCTGATGCAACACTATCATCGTACGCATCTGACGAGCGAGGAAGTGCTCGATCTCGCGGACAAGTTTTTCCCCGCGCTCGCCCTGGCATCCGGACCAAAGGGTGCTCGCACGCGCAGCTACAGCGGTGCGCTCGGCACGGTGACGATCAGCGCTCGGCCCGAAGGCGGACACTACATGTTCATCGAGGCAGTCACGGATCAAACCGGTGAAAGTCGACTCGATCGCAACGTGAAGCGCTTTTTCGTGCACGTGCATCGCGAGGCCGATCCGGCGCATCGCCTCGCAGCGTCGTACTGAGCGATGGCGTCGCGTACCGTTTCCCGCGCACCGTCGCGTCCGTCGGACGCGCTGACGCTCGAGCAGAAGGTCGAGCTCTACTACTGGATGCGGCTCACGCGCTCGCTGGAAGAGCGGCTCGTGAACCTGTATCGGCAGACCAAAGTGGTCGGCGGTCTCTTTCGCTCCCTCGGACAGGAGGCGGATGCCGTCGGCAGCGCGTTCGCGCTCGATCGCAGCGCCGGCGACATTCTCAGCCCGCTCATTCGCAATCTCGGCTCGATGCTCGTGCAGGGTGCGCAGCCGCTCGAGATCATTCGTCAGTACATGGCGAAGGGTGACTCGCCCACTCGTGGCCGCGAGCTGAACATCCACTTCGGCGATACCGTGCGAGGCTTCGTCGGCCAGATCTCGCATCTGGGCGACATGGTGCCGGTGATGGCGGGCGTGACGCTCTCGTTCAAGATGCGCGGCGAGAAGCGCGTCGGTCTCGTCTACGTGGGCGACGGTGCGACCTCCACCGGCGCGTTCCATGAGGGGATCAACTTCGCCGCGGTGCAGCGCTGTCCGCTCGTCGTGATCGTCGAGAACAATGGATACGCGTACTCGACCCCGAACACCAAGCAGAGCGCGGTGAAGGAGTTCAAGGACAAGGCGCTCGCGTACGGAATTCCCGGCATTCGCGCGGACGGCAACGACGTGCTCGCGACGTACGATGTCACGCGCGACGCGGTGGATCGAGCACGGCGTGGCGAGGGCGTCACGCTGGTCGAGCTCATGACCTATCGCCGCAAGGGTCACGCGGAGCACGACAATCAGTCGTACGTTCCCGCAGGCGAGATCGACAAGTGGGAGAAGCAGAATGATCCCATCGATCGCTATGTGCGCGTCCTGGTGGAGGAGCTGCAGGTGGAAAAGAAGGAGCTCGATGCGATCGATGCGCGCGTGAGCGCGGAGATCGATGCGGCGACGGATCTCGCCGAGCAGTCGCCGGCGGCGGAGCCGACCGATGCGCTCGTGGGTGTCTATGCGCAACCTCCGGTCGTAGAGCCACTGTGGTATCGCGCGGGCGTTCGCTCCGCGGTCGAGAAGAACGAGCGGGCTGCCGGATGGGGGACGTTCAATGGCTGAGATCACGTACCTGGAGGCGATTCGCGAAGCGCTCTTCGAGGAGATGGAGCGCGACAGCAACGTCTTCTGCATGGGGGAGGACATCGGCGCGTACGGCGGCGCGTTCAAGGTCACCGACGGGTTGATGGCGAAATACGGCGAGCAGCGCGTGATCGACACGCCGATCTCCGAAGCCGGATTCGTCGGTGCCGCGGCGGGTGCGTCGCACATGGGGATGCGTCCGGTCGTCGAGATGCAGTTCATCGACTTCATCTCGTGCGCGTACGACATGCTCACGAACTACATCGCGACGGCGCGCTATCGTGCGTTCCTCCCGTGCCCGTTGGTTGTTCGCGGCCCGTCGGGCGGATACGTGCGTGGCGGTCCGTTCCACTCGCAGAATCCCGAAGCGGCGTTCCTGCACACACCCGGGCTCAAGATCGTCTATCCGGCCACCGCATCTGATGCGAAAGGGCTGCTCAAGGCTGCGATTCGCGACGACGACCCCGTGCTCTTCTTCGAGCACAAGTATCTCTATCGTCGTATCAAGGAAGAGATGCCGCAGGGCGATCACGTCGTGCCGATCGGCAAGGCGCGCATCGCGCGAGAGGGCACGGATCTTTCGATCATCACGTACGCCGCCACGGTGTGGAAGGCGCTCGAAGCCGCGGAGCAGCTCCAGAAGGAAGACGGGCTCTCGGTGGAGGTGCTCGATCTTCGCACGCTGCTGCCGATGGATGACGAGGCGATCGTCGCCACGGTGAAGAAGACCAACCGCGTGCTCATCGTGCACGAGGATACGCGCACCGGCGGCGTTGCCGGCGAGATCACGGCGCGCATCAATGAGCACGCATTCGAGTGGCTCGATGCGCCGATTCTGCGCGTGACCGCGGCCGACGTGCCCCTTCCGTTCGCTCCGCCGCTCGAGGACTATGTGCTCCCGCAGGTGGCGGACATCGTGTCGGTCGCGCGGCGGCTCGCCAAATATTGAGCATGTCCCGAGTGCAGGAAGACGGGACGACGCCGCCGAGCCGATGGCGCTACCTGGTGGCGCTTCCGCTGGCGATCGTCGGATACTTCTCGGGCGGGATGATTGGCGTGGCAGTTGCCAAGGCTGTAGGCGGCTTCAACGGGTGTGCACCGCCCGAAGGCTTCCCAGCGTGTAACTTTGAGCCGTACCTGCAGGTCGGTTCGCTGGTGGGATTGCTGATCCTGCCGGGCTTCTTGATTTGGCGGCTCTGGCAGAGTGGCGCCGCCCATCGACATTCACAGCGAGGGTAATCCGTGGCTCGGTTGGATGTGATCATGCCGCAGATGGGAGAGTCGATCGCCGAGGGTACGCTCTCGCGATGGCTCAAGGCGGTGGGAGACGAGGTGAAGCGCGACGAGCCGATCTTCGAGATCTCCACGGACAAGGTGGACGCGGAGATTCCGGCACCGGCTGCGGGTATTCTCGCGGAGATTCTGGTGCAGCAGGGCCAGACGGTCGCAGTGCAGACCGTGGTGGCGCGCTTGGAGACCGACAAGGCCGCGTTCGCCACGGCGGGCGCGGGTGCACCGGCTGGCGCACCGGTAGCTGCGGCGAGTTCAACTGCGGCCCCTGCCGCTGCG
>DASXQD010000240.1:0-2305 GCA_036493195.1 Gemmatimonadaceae bacterium
GAAACGCTCGAGGTCGCGCTCAAGGCGGCGGACACGGGGCACCTCGTCTTCTCGACCCTTCACACGACGGATGCGACGCAGACGATCAATCGCGTGCTCTCCTTCTACGCGCCGCACCAGCAGAACGAGGTGCGCTTCACGCTCGCGAGCGCGCTCTCCGCGGTCATCTCGCTGCGCCTCGTGCCGCGCTCGGACAAGCCCGGTCGTATCCCCGCGGTCGAGATTCTGATCAACACCGCCGCCGTGCGCGATCAGATTCGCGACATGACGAAATCGCTCGACATTCCGGATCTCATCAAGGAAGGCACCGTGCAGTACGGAATGCAGAGCTTCGATCAGTCGCTCATGCAGTGGTACACCCGCGGTGTCATTACCTACGAGAACGCGTTATTCTTCGCCACCAACCCGAGCGAGCTTGCACTTCGTGCGCAGGGTGTCGAGGGATCCAGCGACACGAGCTGGGACGACTTTCAACGCGATGGCGATGGCTGACAGCACGGCTGGCCAGTCGCGCCGCCACGCCGGGTACACCAACTGATGTTCAAGAAAGTTCTGATCGCCAATCGCGGCGAGATCGCGCTTCGAATCATCCGCGCGTGCCGCGAGCTCGACATTCAGACGGTGGCCGTCTACTCGGAAGCCGATCGCGAGTCGCTCCACGTCCGCTTCGCCGACGATGACGTGTGCATCGGTCCGGCGCCCGCACGCGAGTCCTATCTCAAGATTCCGCGCCTGATCGCGGCCGCCGAGATCACCGGCGCGGATGCGATCCATCCCGGCTACGGATTCCTGGCGGAGAACGCGGAGTTCGCGGAGACCTGCGCCGCATCCAACATCACGTTCATCGGGCCCACGGCGGAGCAGATCCGTCTCATGGGCGACAAGGCCACGGCGCGGCGTACGATGTCCGACGTGGGAGTGCCGATCGTTCCGGGCTCGCCCGGCCCGGTGGAAGACGTGGACGAGGCACTCGCGTTTGCGCGCGAGATCGGATTTCCGGTGATCATCAAGGCCGCGGCCGGCGGTGGCGGGAAGGGGATGCGCGTGGCGAACGACGCCGAGGATTTCGCGCGCGCCTTCCAGCTCGCGCGCTCCGAGGCACTCTCGGCGTTCGGCAGCGGCGATGTGTACGTCGAGAAATATCTCGCGCGCCCGCGCCACATCGAGTTTCAAATCCTTGGCGACTCGCACGGCAACGTGATTCATTTGGGTGAGCGCGACTGCTCGGTGCAGCGTCGCCACCAGAAGCTGATCGAGGAGGCGCCGAGTCCGGCGATGACACCGGAGCTGCGGCAACGCATGGGCGACGACGCCGTACGCGGCGCGAAGGCGATCGAGTACGTAGGGGCCGGCACCATCGAGATGCTGCTCGACTCCGATGGATCGTACTACTTCATGGAGATGAACACGCGCATCCAGGTGGAGCATCCCGTTACGGAGATGATCACCGGTGTCGATCTCGTGAAGGAGCAGATACGCGTGGCTGCGGGCGAGCGACTGTCGGTGAGCGGACTGCCGCCGCTCCGCGGGCACGTGATCGAGGTGCGCGTGAACGCGGAAGATCCGGCGCGCAACTTCCAGCCGTCTCCGGGGCGCATCGACGTCTTCAACCCGCCCGGTGGCCCGGGTGTGCGCGTCGATACACACATCTATACTGGATACACGGTGCCGCCGTATTACGATTCACTTCTGGCGAAGCTGATCTGCCAGGGCGGTACGCGGATGGAAGCGATCAAGCGCATGCAGATCGCCCTGGATTCGTTCATCGTCGAGGGCGTCACCACCACTGTCCCGTTTCTTGGTCGCGTGATGCAGAATCCGCGCTTTCAGGCGGGAGAAGTGGACACGAAGTTTCTGGAGCGCGAGAGCGATCTGCTGCGGGAGCCGTAATGCGCATTGATGTAGTCTTTGGGCCCACAACTGCCACTCCCGCGCTCATCGCGGGCCGTGTAGTCGCGGTCATCGACGTGCTGCGCGCCTCGACGACCATCGCCGTCGCGCTCGGGAACGGCGCACGGAACATCGTGCCGCTCGAGAGCGCCGATGAAGTCATCACGCGCGCCAAGCAGTTCGCGAAGGGCGAGGTGCGCCTCGCGGGCGAGCGCAAGATGCTCATGGTTCCGGGCTTCGATCTCGGCAATTCCCCCGGCGACTTCACGCGCGAAGCGGTGGAGGGGAAGACGGTGCTGCTCACGACCACCAACGGCACCGCGGCGATGGTGGGGCTTCAGGCCGCGCGCGATGTCGTGGTCGCGTCGTACGTGAATCTCGAGGCGGTGGCGGTGCTGATGCGCACGGCCGCGCG
>DASXQD010000241.1:0-3720 GCA_036493195.1 Gemmatimonadaceae bacterium
CAACCCGCCCATTTCGCCGCGCAGGTGGCCGCCCATGTCCGGGAATTCTCCATCCTGGGTTCCAATCAGGTATGCCCGATCGCCTGCGGTGACGTACGGCTGCGTCGCGTTCCGGCCGTGATTGCTGATGCCCGCAAGAACGGGTGCGGCGTAATCGCTCTGCGCAGGCAGCGAGTGCGCGTGCGCCAGCGCGAACAGAGTGCACAGCGGTAAGAGACGAGCGATGCGAATCATCGTGCGGCTTGCGAGCGATCCCACTGGGCGAGCACCTCCTCCACGGAGGGCGAGGCCTCCTCGGTATCCGCACCAGGCTTGGCACCAGCATCGAGCAGCAGTCGCGCCACCGCTGGGTGATCATGCGCTGTGTTGCCGTTCAGCGATCCGTGACAGCACCAGCCCAGCGGAGTTGCACCGTACTGCGCGTCCTTGATCCGGATCAGCTCAGATCCATCGCGATGACGGAGGAGCGTCGCCACCGTAGCGGGAGCGCCTGCCCACGCGGCCCAGTGCAGTGCCGTTCCTGATTCACGTCCCGACGCTCGCGGATCGAAGCCGAGGTCGAGCATCAGGGCGACCGCCTTGTCGTCGCCCTCCAGCGCGGCGTCGCTGATCGTCCGGTGTTCCTGCCGCGACATGGATTCCATGAGCGTGGGCTGTTCCCGCAGCAACGTGCGCACTGCTGCTTCGTCCCCTCGGCGAAAGGCGAGACGCAGTTGCTGGAGCGGACTCGCGAAGGCGAGCATGGCGCTCACCGTTTTGTGTTGCTCGAACTGCGCCGCCACCTCGAGCGGCGAGCGACCGTCGCCGATGGTCCACGTATAAATGCGGGAGGCGCTCGGCGGCTGCTCGGCGTACTCGCCCTGCCCCGTTTTCAGCTCCAGCAACTCTGGAGCGCTCGTCAACATCGACCGGACTCGGTCGGTGAGTCCGAGTGCCGCCGCGAGGAAGATGTCGGCATGAGCGCCGCGCTCGACCAGATAGCGCGCCAATTCGTAGCGTCCTGCGTCGCGTTTGCGGTCGAGCATCCACTCCGCCGGCGTCGAGCGGTGATCGACGTCACGTGCATCGATGTCGGCACCCGCAGACAGGAGGAGATCGACCACAGCATGTGACCGGGCGAAGTGAAGCGGAGTCTGTCCATCTCCGCCGCGCTCGTGCACACGTGATGGATCCTCGGCGATCATCCACGCCAGCAGCTCGGGGCGATCGAGATGGGCAGCCGCGCACGCGTCGGGGATGGCTCCCGCAGCGATCAAGCGCTCGGCAGTTTCCGGCGCAGCAGAATACAGCGCGTGGAAGCCACCCGCCCACCACGTGCTGCGCTGGTTGGGATCGGCGCCGAAGTCGAGCAGCACCTCCACCATCGCCGGATCCTTGGCGAATGCGACGATCGCCGGCGAGTTGAAGGCGAACACGGGCTCGTTGATTCGCGCGCGGAGCTCGGCGTGACGCTCGAAGAGTCGTCGCAGCGCGATCGCGTCATGCTTGCGAAAGGCCGCGTGCACGCGCTCGAGAGGCGTGCGGGATGCTTCGACCCTCTCATCGATGTGGAGTTTGAGCTCCGCCCAGTTCGCGAAACCGTATTCGCGCGCGAGCACGAACTGCGCGTCGGCGAGGGCGATCTGCTGCTTGTCCGGCAGCGCGGCACGGACGCGCTCGTGCGCCTGCATGTCGCCCGCAGCAAAAGCACGAAGCAGCTCCTTCGACTGCTTCTTCTGCTGAGCGAGATCCGGATGTGCGGGGAGCGAACGGCTGAACGGTGATGACATGGGACGCCTCCTTCGTTATGGCCGGCGTCCGCACAATCGGCCCGAAGAGGGCGCAATGTGTTTTGCTGCTCGAAAGATGGGCGCAGCCCTTTCCGCGGACCGGAGGCGCTCTGTACGCCAACAGGAAAGGTAGAAATAATTCACTCGTCGTCAACGTTTCGAGGTCCTGTCGGCCGCTGGCGATTCGCGCGTGCAGATTCGCATCTTACTCCACCGCGCGAATGACACTTACTCGCAATGACATGCACACACGATCTTCGAACGACGAGGTCATCGCCTGGCTCCTGGATGCGGATCCATCGATCCGCTGGCAGGTGATGCGCGATCTCACCGACACTCCTGCGGAGCTCGTTGCGGCCGAGCGGTCGCGCGTCGCCTGCGAGGGATGGGGTGCGCTGCTGCTCGGTCAGCAACGCTCCGACGGGCAATGGGGTGATGGCATCGCGTTGCCATTCTGGTGGTCGAACATGTACACGCTGGTGTTCCTGCGTGATCTCGGACTCGACCCGTCGAGCGAGCCCGCGCGACGTGCCATCGAGCTCGTTCACAGCAACGTCACCTGGGGCCCGGAATTCGGAGACTCTCCTTTCTTCGAGGGTGAGGTCGAGCCGTGCATCAACGGTCGGGTCGTCGCGCTGGGCGCATACTTCGGCGTGCGCAGCGATCGTCTCGTCGGCCGATTGCTGAGTGAACAGCTCGGCGATGGCGGCTGGAACTGCGAGGCTGAGCGCGGCTCAGTGCGCTCGTCGTTCCACACCACGATGTGCGTGCTCGAAGGGCTGCTCGCCTTCGAGCAGGCGTTCGGCGCTACATCGACGATCACGGATGCGCGGAAGCGCGCGCATGAATACCTCCTCGGGCGCCGCCTGCTCAGACGACTGTCGACGGGCGATGTCATTGATCCCGTGTGGACGCAGTTCGCGTTTCCAACGCTCTGGCACTACGACGTGCTGCGAGCGCTCGAGTATCTGCGTGCCGCCGGCGTTCGGAAGGATGCCCGAATGGATGAGGCCGTCCGCATCGTGCACGAGCGACGACGACGCGATGGACGCTGGCTGCTCGACGTGCGGCACCGCGATTCCCTGCACGAAGAAATGTTCGGCGCGGTCGGAGCGCCGAATCGCTGGATCACGCTGCGCGCAATGCAGGTGCTGGAGCAGAGCTGATCTACTGCCCCGTTTGACACTCCATCGACTCGCCGATATGGTCTCAGTTCTCCCGCTGCACATCGCCGGGAGACATCGCCGGCGTGGAGACCGGCCATATCAGGGAGGCAGAGATGAACCAATTGCAGGACCAGCATCACGTGCGGCGCTACGCTCTTTCCGTGGCGATCGTCGCCCTGACTCTTGCGGCATGCGAAGCGCCGAGCGGCCCTGCGGGCGCCGCCGTCATGGCGTCGCGAGCTTCGTCACAGGCCAGCCGCTCGAACGGCGAGCGCGATCGTCTCGTGAACATGATGGATGCGTGCGACTCGGCGACTTTCGCGGTTGGCACCGGCGATCCGGCAGGATGCACGCGCAAGCACGGCGTCAAATTCGATAAGTTCATCGCCGAGCTGCAGCGCACCGGTGTGGCCGGCGCGTGGCACAACGCGCCGCCGGAGATGACGGCTCGCGTCGGAGAGACACTCGTCGCCGTCAACCGTGGCGGAGAGGTGCACACGTTCACGAAGGTCGCCCACTTCGGCGGCGGGATCGTTCCCGCATTGAACCAGCTCTCGGGCAATCCCGTGCCTGCGCCGGAGTGCCTCAATCTGGCACCCTCAGAATTCATTCCACCGGGTGCGGCGGACCGCGACGACACGATCAGTGCGCCGGGGACTACCTTGTACGAGTGCTGCATCCATCCGTGGATGCGGACGGTGGTGCACGCGAAGAGCTGAGGATGTGCGAAGCCCGTTGCGCGCGAGCTCGCGCGCAACGGGCTTCGCACATCCTCAGCTCTTCGC
>DASXQD010000242.1:0-5662 GCA_036493195.1 Gemmatimonadaceae bacterium
CGTGCTGCCCGCTCTCCAGCTGTCCCCTCAAACCCAGTGTGTCGTAGCTCATTCCCGCGAATTCCGGGTGAGCCGCGGCCAACGCGCCAAAGGCCTCGCTCGCCACGAAGAAGCTCGTGGGCTCGCCGAGTTGCGTGAGCAGGTCGCCCAGGATCCACCACGCAGGCCGCGACATCCCGGGTGCCGCGCTCGCCTGAAAGTAGCGCTGCACACGTCCGCGAAGATTCGTGAACGTGCCCTCCTCTTCCGCCATCGTCGATGTCGGCAGCGCAATTGCGGCGGCACGCGCGTCGGCGGGCATCGTCGACGCGATGAGGATCACCTGCCCTGCGCGCGCGATGGCGGCGGCATCTGCGGCCGTGAGCGTCTCGCCTATCACGAGGAGCACATCGCCCGCGCGCACCTCATCGAGTGGAGATGCGCTCTTCGTGAAGCCGAGGAGCTCCGCGCCACGTACGTTCGCCGCGCGCTCCGTGCGCAGCGCGAGATCCGGAACGCCGGGCAGTGGCGCCTCGGGTCCTGTCGTCACGCGGAACACGCCCTTCCCGCCCGTGCGCGCAACCACGCGCGACGCAGCGTAGAGCGATTCGTTCGAGAGCATCGGGCTCACGAGCGCGACCACGCGCGCGCCGCCAAGCATCGTGGCTGCGGCGCGAATGGCCACTTCCCAGTCGACAGCAGTGAGCTTGTCCGATTGGCGCACGAGTGGTGCCTCCATCCGTGCGGCAGGGCTCAACCACTTGTAGTCGAGGCGCCCCTCGTCGCAGAGATACCACTGATTGACGTCCGGATTCGAGCGCGGGCGCATCCGCACGACCACGTTGTCGCGCGTCTCCAGAATCGAGTTGCATCCCTGCGTGCAGTTCGGGCAGATGCTTGGCGTACGATCGAGCTCCCACGCGCGCGCCTTGTTCAGGAAGTCCTTGGAGAGCAACGCACCCACGGGACAGAGATCGACCACGTTCGAGGCCCACGCGTGCGTCAGATCCTGCCCTTCGAATTTTCCGATCACGGCGCGATCGCCGCGCTCACTCACGTTGAGCACGGACTCCTGCGCTACATCATCCATGAAGCGCACGCAGCGCGTGCAGAGAATGCAGCGGTTCGGAACGTAAAGCACGTCGCCGCCGAAGTCCTCGACAGGGTTGAACCGCTTGGGCTCCGGCCCGAGTCTCCCCTGCGCGCGCCCCTCACGGAACGTGTAGTCCTGCAGCTCGCACTCGCCGGCCTGATCGCAGATCGGGCAATCGAGCGGATGATTGATGAGCAGGAGCTCGAGCACGCCCTGTCGCGCCTTGAGCGACTTCTCGGAGTGCACGTGCACCACCTGTCCATCGGCGACCGCCGTGGCGCAGGCAGGCGCGAGCTTCGGCGCCTTCTCGACTTCGACGAGGCACATGCGGCACACGCCGGCGACCGGAAGTCCCGGGTGATAGCAATAGTGAGGAACGAGAACGCCCGCGACCTTCGCCGCTTCGAGAATCGAGGTGCCGGCAGGCACCTGGACCTCGCGTCCCTCGATCGTGAGTGTGACCGTAGGAGTGTCTGCCATCACGCCGCCGCGGTAGCGCGGAAGGGACAGCGCTTGCCCGTGATGTGCGCCTCGAACTCGTGCTTGAATTTCTGAATGCCCGAGACGACCGGCGCCGCGCACGAATCGCTCAACACGCAGATGGTCTTGCCCGTCATGTTGTCCGCGAGCTCCAGAAGTGTGTCGAAGTCCTGCATCGTGCCGCCGCCCGCCTCGATGCGCTCGAGAATTTTCGTCGTCCAGGCGGTTCCCTCACGGCACTGCGTGCACTGCGCGCAACTCTCGTGCGCGTAGAAGCGCGCGAAGCGCGCGATGTGCTTCACCATGCATTGCGAGTCATCGAAGATGATCACGCCGCCCGAGCCGAGCATCGTTCCCTGCGCAACGAAGCCCTCGTAGTCCATCAGCGTGCTCTCGGCCTCTTCCATCGTCTGGATCGGCACGGACGAGCCTCCGGGAATCACCGCCTTGAACTTTCTTCCGGGCAGCGGCCCGCCGCAGAGATCGTAGAGAAAATCCTTGAATGGAAAGCCCATCGTGACTTCGTAATTGCCGGGGCGCGTGACGTTGCCGCACACCGAAAAGAGCTTGGACCCCGTGCTCTTCGGATTGGACAGACACATCCCCTTGTACCATGCGGCGCCGTTGTTCAGGATGTGCGGCACCGCGGCGAGTGTCTCGACGTTGTTGATCGTCGTCGGCTGCCCGAACAGTCCGGCCACCGCGGGAAACGGCGGCTTGATGCGCGGATTGCCGCGGCGTCCTTCGAGCGAATTCATCATCGCCGTCTCTTCACCGCAGATGTATGCGCCGGCCCCGCGGTGCACGTGCACGTCCACGCGATGTCCGCTGCCCATCGCGTTGCTTCCGAGAATGCCCGCGGCGTACGCCTCCTTCACGGCGGCTTCCATCACGCGAAGCGGCTCCGTGAACTCGCCGCGGATGTAGATGTACGCGACCTCTGCACCGATCGCGTACGCGGCGATCGCCGTGCCCTCGATGAGGGCGTGCGGCGTCCAGCGCATGATCTCGCGATCCTTGAACGTGCCGGGCTCGGATTCGTCCGCGTTCACGCAGAGATAGTGCGCCTTGCCGTCGCCCGGCTTCATGAACGACCACTTGCTGCCGGTCGGGAAGCCTGCGCCGCCGCGGCCACGCAGCCCTGATTCCTTCACCACGTTCACGATGTCCACGGGCGTCATTCCGAGCGCCTGCTGAAGCGCGCGGTATCCGCCGCGCTCCTTCCAGCCATCCAGCGTGCGCGCCTGCGGCTCGCCGAAGTACTTCGAGAGAATCGGCGTCTCTTTCGGATGCGTCTTGTGGGGATATCCCATCTATTTGAACTGAGAGAGAACCTGCGAAACCTTCTCGGGAGTGACGGACTCGATGAACTCGTCATTCACCATGATCGGCGTTGCGAATCCACACGCGCCCAGGCACTCGACTTCGATGACGGTAAAGCGGCCATCCGGAGACGTTGCGCCGAGATCACCGCATCCCGTCTGGTCGAGCAGCGCCTCCACCACCTTCTCGGCGCCGCACGCGCCGCACGGCGAGGTGGTGCACACCTGAATGAAATATCGGCCCACCGGATGCTGGTGGTACATCGTGTAGAAGGTGACGACCCCCTTCACGTACGCGGGGGTGAGCTCGAGCACCTGCGCAACCTCGACCATCGCCTCTTCGCTCACCCAGCCGCGCTCGCGCTGCACCATCCACAGCGTTGGCAAGAGAGCCGCCATCTTGTTGGGATAGCGCCCGAGCAGGGCGTCGAGCTCCTCTTTCATCCCGCCAACGAAGACGGGCTTGTAGGGGATCTCGCCAATCGCGCCGCCACTCGAATGATCCATGGCGTCCGCCTGTGTCGCTCCTTCGCGTTGAGCGCTCACCGGTCGATCTCTCCCATGACGATGTCGATGCTGGCATTGATCGCGATCACGTCGGAAAGCAGATGGCCCTCCACCATTTTCGAGATCGCGGACAGATTCACGTACGACGGCGGCCGAATGCGCCAGCGCACCGGCTTCGCCGTGCCGTCAGACACAAAGTAGTAGCCCTTCTCGCCCTTCGGGCTCTCGACCGGAACGTATACCTCGCCGATCGGCGGGCGCGGACCTTCCATCACCTGCTTGAAGTGATGGATCATCGATTCCATGTCGCTCATCGCGCGGTTCTTCGGCGGCAGGATCACGCGATGGTCATCGCTGTTGACCGGACCATCGGGAAGCCGATTGAGCGCCTGCTCGAGAATGCGCGTCGACTGCCGCAGCTCCTCGACGCGCACGAGATAACGATCGTAGACGTCGCCGTTCGATCCCACCGGCACCTCGAAGTCGTACGTCTCGTAGTCGAGATACGGAAAGTCCTTGCGCACATCGTACGCGACGCCCGAGGCGCGCAGCATCGGGCCCGAGAGGCCGTAGTTGATCGCCTCATCAGCGGACATCACGCCCAGGGCGGTGGTGCGGCCGACCCAGATGCCGTTCTTCGTGAGCATGCGGTCGCACTCGTCGACCGTCTTCGGGAAGGTGCGAATGAAGTGTCGCAGCTGATCGGTCCAGCCGTCGGGGATGTCGGCGGCCATCCCGCCCACGCGCGTCGCCGTAGTGGTGAGCCGAGCGCCAACCCAGCTCTCGAGCAGGTTGTAGACGTTCTCGCGTTCCTGGAACGACCAGAGGAACGGCGTGAATGCGCCGAGATCGATGCAGGTGGTGCCGAGCCAGACGAGATGCGAGATGACGCGCGAGAGCTCCATCGCGATCACGCGCAGCACGGTGCATCGCGGCGGCACCTCGACTCCGAACAACCGCTCCGCGCCGATCGAGAATGCAACGTTGTTGCCGATCGAGTTCAGATAGTCCTCGCGATCGGTCCACGGGATCACCTGATTGTATTGACGGTATTCGCCGATCTTCTCGAAGCCGCAGTGCAGATAGCCGATGTGCGGAATGCAGCGCACGACGGTCTCGCCATCGAGCTCGAGCACGAGGCGCAGCACGCCGTGCGTCGCCGGATGCTGTGGCCCAATGTTGATGAGCATGTGCTCACCCTGAAGCTCCGGCGCGACTCCCATCACGGGCGGCTCGAGCGTCGAGACCTGACCGTTCTCCGTCACCGTCATCGGCGTGCGGACCGCGCGCCCTTCCGAATCGACGCCGGCGGTGCCGAGCGCAACTTCAACCGTGCGTGTAGTGGTCGCCATGTTATTCCCCGGTCCGTTCGCCGCCTGCGAGCCGCCGGCGCATGTCCTCGGGGAGATCCTCGAATGCCTGCGCGACTGACAGCTCTTCCATGGAGTAGCGGCCCTCGGTGGTGATGCTCAGCGCCTGACGCAGCTGCTCGGCGCGACTGAAGCGCCCGCGCAACGGGAAATCCTTGCGCAGCGGATAGCCCTCACGGTACGACTCCCACATCAGAATGCGACGAAGATCGGGATGCCCGGTGAAGGTGATGCCGAACATGTCGTAGCACTCGCGCTCGAGCCAGTCTGCACCCTTGTAGATCGGCCAGACGCTGTCGACCACGAGCGGCGCACGCTTGTCGAGCGATGCCTTGAGCCGAAGAAAGCGCCGATACGGCAGCGAGCGCAGATGCCACACGACCTCGAGCGGCTGCTCGGCATCTCGGAATTCGACCGCCGTGACGTCGGAGAGATAATCGTACTGCTGCGAGCGATCGTCGTGCAGCCACTGCACGACTTCCGTCACCCCGTGCGGATGCACGTAGACGTTGGTGTCTCCCCAGATCACTTCCGAGCGCACGAAGATCGCCGGGAACCTGGCCGCGATCGCCGCCGCGGACGGATTCGGCTCGCCGCCCTTCTGCGGCAGATTGCGTGGCGTTGCGGGCGCAGCTCCGCCGGAGTTGGCGCTGCCGGGAAGAACAGGGGAGAACGGGACCGTCACAGCCCGGACCGCGTCTGCTGCACCGAGTTTCCGAACGGCTCCGAGAGCTCGTCGATCCGGCTGGGCGGGATGTAGAGGCCGCTTTCGGGATCGGGCTCCATCTCGTTGCGGATGGCGTTGTCGGACATTTTCTCGCGCATGACCTTCTCCTGCAACATCATGATGCCGTAGAGCAGTCCTTCGGGACGCGGCGGACATCCCGGCACGTACACATCCACCGGAATGA
>DASXQD010000243.1:0-3269 GCA_036493195.1 Gemmatimonadaceae bacterium
CGTGATCAGCGGCGTGATCGCGATCATCGTCATCGCGATCGGATTCCGAATGCAGAAGCTCACCGCCGGGCACGTCGAAACCACGGGGCTCTACTGGCATTTCGTGGATCTCGTCTGGATGTTCGTCTTTCCGCTTCTGTACCTGCTCAACGTTCGCTGAACCCTCATGGAGCCTCTCATGACGACGACGGAAAAGACGACTGAGCCGAGCCTGCGTGTGTACGTGTACGTCTGGCTGGGGATGCTCGCCATCGTCGCCGTCGAGGCCGTCCTGGTGTACGCGCACGTGTCGAGCGGAATGCTGCTCGGGTCGCTGCTGGTGCTCGCATTCCTCGAGGCGGCGGTGGCCCTGCGGTACTTCATGCATCTCAAGTACGAAGTTCCGTTGCTCTTCTGGACGCTCATTCCCGGACTGCTGCTCGCGTTCGCGATGATGAATCAGTTCTGGGCGGATGCCGCGCGCTTGAATACGCTTCGCTTCCCGATACCCTAGGCGCATCGATGCAGCCGATGGAACACATGGTGGGTCCGATGCTGGCGGCGATGATCGTCGTCGCTGCGCCCGCGTGTGTGATCTTCATCGCGCTCATGCTCATGTGCTGGCGCAAGCGAAACGGCGAGGATCCGATGTAGGCTCGTGCGGTGTCAGGCTGCCGGCGTGGCCGGGAGCGTCAGAACGAACTCGCTGCCGTCGAGTGACGAGTGCGCGAGCACGAGCGATCCCCCGTGCGCTTCCGCCACCCAGCGCGCGATCGCGAGACCGAGTCCGGCTCCCACTCCGTGGGCATCATCGTGCATGCGCATCGTCGCCGCGGAATCGCGGGCGCGCGCACGATCGCCGCGGTAAAAGCGATCGAAGACGTGCGTCGCCATCTCTGCTGGAATTCCCGGCCCGCTGTCGCGAACCATCACGCGATGAGAGTCGAGCGCGCTGCACAGCGAGATCTCCACGCTGCCGCCCTCGGCGCAGTACTTGAGCGCGTTGTCGAGCAGATTCAGAATCAGCTGACGCACGAGATCCTCGTCTCCACACACCGGCGCCTCCGTCGTCACGTTCGACGTCAGCGTCATGTTGCGCCGGCTCGCGAGCGATCGGGCGGCGCGCGTGCAATCGGAGATCACGTCGTCCAGATAGAACTGGCGGAGCTGCAGCTGTTGCTGCCCTGCGTCCGCTCGCGCCAGCAGAAACAGGTCGTGCACGATTCGCGACAGGCGCCGCGACTCCGCACGCACCACGGACAGCGCCTCCCGGTATTCATCGTGGGGGCGATCGGGTACGGCGAGGGCGATGTCCGCCTCGCCTCGCACGATTGCAATCGGTGTTCGCAGCTCGTGCGATGCGTCCGCCATGAAGCGACGTTGCTGGTCGAATGCACTCTCGATCCGCGCCAACAGACCGTTGATCACCGTGGCCAGCTGTCCGTACTCATCGGACGCGTTGGGAACGGGCAGACGCTCGTGCAGCGTGGTCATGCCCATGCGCGATGCGTGCTCGGTCATCGCGATCACGGGACTCAGACTGCGCCGCGTGAGCAGATATCCCGCGATCGCCGCGAGCACCAGCGCCGTGGGAAATATGACGATCAACGCCTTTCGCACGGACTCGAGCATCGCGCGCTGGTTGGACAGCGGACGCGCGACAATGATCGCATAGGAGCGCAGATCGACGACCACGGGGAGTATGCAGGCTCGCACGCCTCCTCGCCGGTCGGGAAGCGTGATGCATTCCGTAGCCGTGATGCGATTGCCCGCAATGAAGCGACCGAGCGCCGTGGGGTCGAAGGGCTGAATCACCTCGTCGCCGCTCGTCTGTGATTCACCCGGAGCCGTAGCCATCGCGAGCACCTGCCCGCTCAGGTCCATGACACCGAGGTCGAGATCGCGGAAGTCGAATTCGGTGAGCGCTGCGGCCGCCGCTGCCTGATCGTTCGGCGACTGATAGTGCTGGGCGACGTACTCGATCCGGAACGCGGCGCCCGTCTCCTCGAGATACTGGTCGAAGCGCCGCCCCGTCGTTTCCGCGATGAACTTGTACGCCGCCACTGTCAAAGCCACCAGCAGGAGCGCAACGATCACGGTGTGCCACAGTGCGAGTCGAACTCGAACCGATTGAATCACGCCGGCTGCTGTCGCTTCAGCTCCGCCAGCATGTAGCCGGCGCCGCGGCGCGTATGAATGAGCGGAGCATCACTCACTGAATCGATCTTGCGCCGCAACCGGTTGATGTAGACCTCGATCGCGTTCGAGTACGGATCGTGATTGTCGTCCCACACGTGCGCGCAGATCTCCGCACGGCTCACGACGTGGCCCTCGTGGCGCGCGAGAAATGCGAGAAGCGAAAACTCCTTGGTCGTCAGCACGATCGTTCGGCCGGCACGGTCGACGGTGTGGCTGGCCATGTTCACGCGCAGGCTGCCGATCCGAACCTCGGCCGCCAGCAGATCCGTCGTGCGCCGGCGCAGGAGCGCGCGCAGTCGCGCCAGCAGCTCCGCGAACTCGAATGGCTTCGTCAGATAGTCATCGCTGCCGGAATCGAGACCGGTGATCTTGTCGGCAGTCGTGTCGCGAGCCGTGAGCATCAAGACCGGCGTCCTGCGTCCACTCCGGCGGAGCTCGCGACACACGGAGAAACCATCGCGCCGCGGCATCATCACATCGAGAATGATGACGTCGTATTCGTTGACCAGTGCGTGATTCATTGCAGAGTCGCCGTCGGCCACGATGTCGACCGCGTACGCCTCCTGACGGAGACCCTTGCTGAGGGTTCTACCCAGCTGGGCGTCATCTTCTGCCAACAGTAGTCGCATGCGTCCATTTCCTGGTTTTTGAAACCGGTGTCTACGATGCTGTCGGTACCTTAATAGACCATTACAAAACGTGATTTCCGTAGACCCTCGATACACGAGTCTAATGTTGAGCTCGCTCAATCTGAAGGGCCTTTACAGGGTCAGTGTGAGACATTCGCTGTAAAGATCGCGTTTCTCCACTGAAGCACGAACAGCCTCCAAGCCGAGCGATGACTCATACCGCCTACATCAGCACCACGGGTTGTGCATTCGAGCCGTCACCGCCGCGCGCCATTTGTGGCTGCCGCCCGAAGCGCCCGCTACTATGGTACATGTCCTCGCCCCAGGATTCGATCTCCGACGAGCTGGAATCGCTCGTCATGCGCTTCGCGCGCTTTGCGGGGAGGATCGCTCACGATCGCGGACTGCACCAGGAAGATCTCGACGAGCTGCTGCAGGAGCTACGGGTGCGCTTCTGGCGCG
>DASXQD010000244.1:0-4755 GCA_036493195.1 Gemmatimonadaceae bacterium
GCTGCGACTCCCGCCGCTTCGACGCCGGCTTCGGCCGCGCCTCGGCAACCCTCTCACGTCGCGTCAGCCGCTCCGTCACCTTCCGGCAACGGCAACAGCTTCGAGGAGCGCGTCCGCACACGCTCATCCCCGCTGGTTCGCAAGATCGCCGCGGAGCACGGGCTCGAGATCACCGCCATGCAGGGCAGCGGGATCGCAGGACGCGTGACCAAGAAGGATCTGCTCCCATATCTGGCTGGCGGCGCGAAGCAAGGCGCCGCTCCAGCGCATGCCGCTCCGCCATCGATGCACGCTCCCGCCGGCGTCGATTCCCATGGGCCGCCGCCCGAGTCCTGGCCCGGCGATCTCGTCGAGCCGATGACGCCCATGCGCCAGCGGATCGCGCAGCACATGACGCAGTCGCGCCGCACGTCGGCGCACGTGACCTCGTTCTTCGAGATCGATCTCACGCGCGTGGCGCGCATCCGTGCAAAGCAGCGCGCGTCGATCGAAGCGTCCACCGGCTACAAGCTCAGCTACCTCCCGTTCATCATCAGCGCCGTTGTCGATGGGCTCAAGAAATTCCCCATCATGAACGCGGCCGTGAGTGGCACCAGCATCATCTATCGCAAGCAGTACAACATCGGCATTGCGGTCGCGCTCGATTGGGGATTGATCGTTCCCGTCATCAAGAAAGCGGACGATCTTTCGCTCTCGGGGCTCACGCGCGCGCTCAACGATCTCGCTGGCCGTGCGCGCGCGAAGAAGCTCGATCCACGCGAAGTGCAGGACGGCACGTTCACGATCACCAACCCCGGGATCTTCGGGTCGCTCATGGGAACGCCCATCATCAGCCAACCGCAGGTCGCAATACTCGGCGTCGGCGCGATCGAGAAGCGACCCAAGGTGATCACCGGCAACGATGGCGAGGACACGATCGCGATTCGCACCTGCGCATACTTTTCGATCTCGTTCGATCATCGCATCATCGACGGCGCTGTGGCCGACGAGTTCCTCGCGTTCATCAAGAAGACGCTCGAGAATTTTCCCGAGACGGGGATCTGATCGTGGCACGCTGGCTCACGTTGCAGCGTTCGATCGTTCCCGCGAGCGAACGGAAGAAGTACATGGAGCGGCTGAAGGCGCGGAGGGCGTACTACCAGACGGCGAAGTGCGGCTTCTGGGTGTTCGAGGAAAGCGGACTTCCCGGCGCGGTGATCGAATTCGTCGAGGCCGCGGATCGCGAAACGCTCGAAGGAGCGCTCGCCGGAGCGCCCGACCACATCGTGGACTCGGGTCGAATCTATCGTGAAGTGGAGAGCACCTGATGCCAGCTCGCACCGTCGTCATCGGCGGCAATACGTGGGAAGTATCACCCTCCGGTCGCGTGACGCCGAACGATCGCGATGAGTTCTCGCTCGTCTTCACGCGACGCGACGTGACGCCGCACGAAACTCGCGTCACGCGCTACTCCCCAATGGGCGCGCGGTGGCGCGAGCAGTCGCTCGCAGAGCTCAATGCCGACGATCTCGCGCGCCTCTTCGCGCAGTCGCAGCCGGGCGCCATGTCTCCCGAGCGTGGCTACCGCGCGTGAGCGACGTCGGCGGCGAGCCCGGTGCGGCGCCTGAGCGCTACGTGGATCTTCACATGCACTCCACCGCATCCGATGGCGCGGTCGCTCCGGCCGATGTCGTGGCCGCGGCACGTCGCGCCGGTCTCTCCGCGATCGCGCTCACCGATCACGACACGATCGATGGTGTAGCTGCCGCGCAGGCCGCGGGCGTATCGCTCGGCGTGCGCGTGATCGCGGGTGTCGAGCTGAGTGCCGTGGATGAGGGCGCCGAGATTCACGTGCTCGGGCTGCACCTCGCGCATCCGGAGCACATGGCCGCTGCCCTCGACGAGCTCAAGGAGTCACGTCGCGATCGCGCGAAGCTCATCGTCGAGCGTCTCAACTCGCTCGGCATTCCCGTCACACTCGAAGCAGTCTACGCCGCGGCGGATGGTGGCGCCGTCGGTCGCCCGCACATCGCGAGGGCGCTCGTGGCCGGCGGATGGGCGCGCGATTTTCGCGAGGCGTTCGACCGGTGGCTCGGCAACGGCAAGCCCGCGTGCATCGAGAAGCGCACCGTCACCTTCGAGGAAGCCGCGCGCCTCATTCACGATGCGGGCGGTCTCGCCGTGTACGCGCATCCCGGCGGCGCCGCGTCTCGCGCCGAGCTCGAGGATCTCGCGTCGCTCGGTCTCGATGCGGTCGAGGTGCGGCATCCGAGTCACACCGCCGATGAGATCGTGCGACTGTCCGCATTCACCAGCGAGCTCGGGCTCGTGCCGAGTGGCGGGTCGGACTGGCACGGCGCGTCAGAGGGCTATCGTGCCCTCGGCAGCATGAAAGTGAGTGCCGACTGGCTCGCCCGACAGGACGCGCGCGTGCGGCAGCGCATGGAGCAGCTCGCATGAGCACCGAGCTGCCTTCGATCGGTTCCGTCGCTCCCGATTTCTCGGCCACCGCGAACGACGGATCGCCCGTGTCGCTGAAAGAGCTGCTCGGGGAGGGCGCGGTTGCGCTCTTCTTCTATCCCGGTGATGACACGCCCGGTTGCAATCGACAGCTCTGCGCCGTGCGCGACGATCTCTCCGAGTTCCGCGCAGCGGGAGTTCAGCCGTTTGGCGTGAATCCGGCCGGCATCGCGAGTCATGCGAAGTACGCCTCGAAGTTCGGCTTCGACTTTCCTCTGCTCGTGGACGACGGCAGCTCGATTGCGGCCTCCTACGGCGCGGTGAAGGAGGATGGGCGCAAGATTCAGCGCTCCGTGATCGGCATCGGCCGCGACGGCACGATTCGCTTCGCCACGCGCGGTGCGCCGCCTCCGCGCGAGGTCATCGCCGCGCTCGAGGAGTAGCATGAAGCTCGGCGGTCGCGTCGCGCTCGTCACCGGCGCGGGGCGCCGGGTGGGGCGAGCGATCGCGCTCGCACTCGCGGCAAAGCAGATGCGTGTCGCCGTGCACTTCCACTCCTCCGCTGACGAGGCCGAAGAGACCGTCCGACTTGCGCGCGCCGCTGGCGCTCCGGATGCCTGGACTGCGTCCGCCGATCTTCGCGACGCGAGCGCGTGCGCACGGTTGATCAACGAGGTTGCCGATCACGGCAACGCTCTCGATGTGCTCGTGAACTCGGCCGCCGAGATGCACCGGACGCCGTTCGACACCGTCTCGCCGGAAGAGTGGGATGACATCATGGCGCTGAATCTCAAGTCGCCATTCTTCTGCTCACAAGCGGCGGCGCGGCGCATGAGCGAAGGAGGAGTTATCGTCAACATTGCCGATCTCGCCGCACTCGAGACATGGCCGGAGTACATCCCGCACGGCATCTCGAAAGCGGGCGTGATGCAGATGACCCGCGCGCTCGCGCGAAAGCTGGCGCCGAAGATCCGGGTGAATTCCGTGGTGCCCGGTGCCGTGCTGCTCCCCGAGCACTGGACGAAGGAGGACGCGGACAAGCTCATTCGCACCACACCACTCGCGAGGCTCGGCGCGCCGGAAGACGTGGCGCACGCCGTGATCTATTTGCTCGAGTCCGACTATGTCACCGGCGATGCAGTAGTCGTCGACGGCGGTCGGCACCTGCGCTGAGCGCGTCCGTGCTGCCGTCCACAGCCGAACAACGCTACGGCACCGTCGTCGTGGTCGGCGGGGGTTGTTATGGATCGTACTACGTTCGACAGCTGGAGCGTGCATCGCGCGCCGGGGCGTTGAGCGCCGAGCGAGTGCTCGTGGTGGATCGCGATGCGGGCTGTCGAGTGGCGAGCGAGCTCCAGGCAGACTGCGCCACGAATGTCGAGGTCGTCGTGAGCGACTGGGCATCGTTCTTCGACTCGTACCTCGGTGAGGCAGCCTCGCACGCGCGCGCGAATGCAAGCGAGCTCCCGGACGCGATCGTCCCTTCGCCCCTCATGCCGCATCTCATGTACGAGTGGATCGAGCGCCGGGCGCGCGCGCGATGGCCGGAGCGCACGATCCGGACTCGCCCCCTCGAGCCTCCCTCCGGCATTCCATGGCAGAAGCGGGGCGCCGATGGCACTCAATACGTGAGCTTCGCCGAGTGGGTGTGTCCGGTCAACTGCATCGAGCCGGCGCTGTGTCCCGCGACGCGAGGTCCGCGAAGCTGGAGCATGCCTCCGGCGGTGATGGCTGCCACGGAGGAGGCGCGGCGGAACGGGCGGAACCTTGCGGGACCTGTCATCTTTCATTGTCAGCACCGCGCGTACGGAGTCGGCATGTTCGACACGAGCGACGTGATCGCCGGCGACGCGGTCGTTCAACGCGCCGCGGCAGCGGGCGCTGCCGAGGTGCTGGTGGGAACGGTGTCGCATTGTCACGGCGCGCTGACCGTGCTCGCGATCGGCGACTAGCATCGCCATACAACAGAACGAGGCGAACGTGGGGCAGACGTACGAGTACGACGTAGTGATCATCGGAGCGGGGCCGGCGGGACTCACCGCGGGCCTCTACGCAGGGCGCGCCATGCTCAAGGCGGTCATGCTGGAGCGGCTGGGCGAGCCCGGCGGCGAGATCCTGAACACGGAGCTCGTCGAAGATTATCCCGGCTTCGAGTCGATCTTCGGACGCGAGCTCGCCGAGAAGTTCGCGAGTCATGCGGCCAAGTTCGGTGCGGAGCTGCGCACCTTCGTGGTCGTGGAACGCGTCGAGAAGGGTGAGGATGGCTTCTTCACCACTACCACCGACGACGGCGACGTCTACCGCTCGCCCACCGTG
>DASXQD010000245.1:0-4910 GCA_036493195.1 Gemmatimonadaceae bacterium
GCGGTGACGCCGTTCAACTTCACGGCCATCGGCGGCAACCTGCCCACCGCGCCCGCGCTGATGGGCAATACGGTGATCTGGAAGCCGGCGCCTGCCGCGATGCTGAGCGCGCACTACGTGATGCAGATTCTCACGGAAGCGGGTTTGCCGCCGGGCGTGATCAACTTTCTGCCGGGCGATCCGGTCGCGATTTCGAATGCGGCGCTGTCACACCGCGATTTCGCAGGGCTGCATTTCACCGGCAGCACGACGGTGTTCAATCTGATGTGGAAGCAGATCGGTGCGAACACGAACAGCTATCGCACCTATCCGCGCATCGTCGGCGAAACCGGCGGCAAGGATTTCATCGTCGCCCACGCGAGTGCCGACGCCGAAGCGCTCGCGGTTGCGATCGTTCGCGGCGGGTTCGAGTACCAGGGGCAGAAGTGCTCGGCCGCCAGCCGCATCTACGTTCCGCAGTCGCTCTGGGGCGAGGTGCGCGATCGGGTGATCGCGATGATGAAGGAGATCAAGGTCGGCGATGTGCGCGATTTCCGGAATTTCATGGGCGCCGTGATCGACAAGCGTGCGTTCGACAAGATCAGCGGATATCTCGACGACGCGAAGAGGAACGCGAAGGTGCTGGCGGGCGGCACCTCTCGTGGCGACACGGGCTGGTTCATCGATCCCACGCTCGTCGAGGCGACGGATCCGTCGTACCGGCTGATGTGCGAGGAGATCTTCGGGCCCGTGGTCACCGCGTACGCGTATCCGGACGGAAAGTTTTCGGAGATTCTCGACACGGTGAATCGCACGTCGCCGTACGCGCTGACGGGGTCGATCTTCGCGCGCGATCGCGGGGCCGTGCACGAGGCGATGCTCAGGCTGCGCGATGCTGCGGGCAACTTCTACATCAACGACAAGCCGACGGGCGCGGTGGTCGGCCAGCAGCCGTTCGGCGGCGCGCGCGCGTCGGGAACGAACGACAAGGCGGGCTCGATGCTCAACCTCGCCCGCTGGGTGAGCGCGCGCTCGGTAAAGGAGACGTTCGCGCCGCCTCACGACTTCAAGTATCCGTTCATGGGAGCAGAGTAGCCGGTGGTTACTACTGCTCCGCGCTCGGTGCGAGCGCGATACTACACGCTCGACGTGTTTACGGAACAGGCGTTCGGCGGGAATCCGCTCGCGATGTTTCCGGACGCCACGAAAATTCCGGAGGCAGCGCTCCAGAGCATCGCGCTCGAGATGAATCTGTCGGAAACGGTGTTCGTCTATCCGCCAACCGATCCGAAGCACACGCGGCGCGTTCGCATCTTCACGCCGGTGTACGAGATGCCATTCGCCGGCCATCCGACGGTGGGATGCGCGTTCGCCCTCGCGGCGCTGGGCGAGATCCCGTTGGCGGGCGAAACGCGCATCGTGCTCGAGGAAGGCGTGGGTCCGGTGCCCGTGCTCATTCGCGGGCAGTTCAAGAAGCCGGAGTTCGCGCAGCTATCGGTGGCGAAGCTTCCGGAAATCGGGCCACCGTCGCCGGGCCGCTCGCATCTCGCCGAGATGTTGTCGCTCGATCCACATGACCTCCTGGGCGGGATGACCGCGCCGCAGGCCATCTCGTGCGGATTTCCATTCCTCATGGTGCCGCTGCGCGATCTCGACGCCGTGCGACGCGCGCGCGTGCGGATGGATCAGTGGGACTCGTCCCTCAAATCGTACTGGGCACCGGACGTGATGGTGTTCGCACGCGATGTGGAGCGCGAGGGGATCATTCGCGCGCGCGTGTTCGTGCCGGGCCAGGGGATCATCGAGGACCCGGCGACGGGCTCCGCGGCCGCAGCGTTGGGCGGATATCTCGCGGCGCGCGAGGGCGCGGCGAGCGGAAACTTCACCTACCTGATCGAGCAGGGCTTCGAGATCAAGCGCCCGAGCTTCATCGAGCTCGAGGTCGATAAGTCGCAGGGCGAGGTGACCGCAGTTCGCGTGGGCGGCGCGGCCGTGATGGTGAGCGAGGCGATGATGGAGATTCCGCTACCGAGCGATTGAGGGACGAGAGTCGCGCAAAAACCGTCAGCCCGCGCGCGCGATCTGCTGGGAGGCGCGCGTCACCGCGAGGGCGCGAAGATTCGGCGTCCAGATGCTGACGCGGTCGCGCCCGGCTTCCTTGGCGGCGTATAGCGCCTCGTCGGCACGCGAGTGAAGATCGTGCAGGATGTTCTCATCGTGTACGCGATCGGCGACGAGGCCGATGCTCACCGATACGGCCAGCTTCGACACACCCTGGAATCGATGCTGGCTGACCGCTTCGCGAACGCGCGTCGCGAGCCGGAAGGCTCCCGCGGCTGACGTTTCGGGGAGCAGAAGCGTGAACTCGTCGCCGCCGGTGCGAGCGACGCAGTCGCCGCCGCGCGCGATCGAGCGCAGGATTTCACCCACTTCCTGGATGACGGTGTCGCCGGCCTGGTGTCCCCAGCTGTCGTTGATGTCCTTGAAGTAGTCGACGTCGAGCGCGAGCAATGCGACGTCCTTGCCGGAGCGCGCGGCGCGCGCGAGCTCGCGCTTGAGCTGCTGCTCGAGGCCGCGGCGATTCAGGCATCCGCTCAGTGGATCCGTGAGCACGAGGTTCGCGAGCTGCGCCCGTACGCCGTTGTAGGCGCGCCCGACCATCGTGACCGCATCGGGGCGCGTCTCGCGCGAGACATCGAACTCCTCACTGAAGTCGCCCTCCTGCGCGTGCTCGAAGAGCATGGAGATGCGATGCAGCCGGTCCTTGAACGAACCGTAGGACATGATGAATACCGACGCCGCGAGCACGAACACGGCGAGTGAGGCGATCTCCTGCGGCCATCCGAGCACGCGTCCCGGGCCCGTGACGTCGCGAATCAATCCGAGGTAGCCGAGCACGATTGCGGCGAGCGCGCCCCACGCGATTCGGCGGCCGAAATAGAACTCGCTGAGGTGCACGATCGCAAACCCGAAGAGGAGCGAGCGGCCGTAGTAGTCGGGAGGCGTGGCGACTGCCGCGACTGCGAAAACAAAGAGAATGTCGGAGGCGACCACGGCGAGCACGATTCCCTGCGTCGCTTCGCCGGTGCGACGCACGAGCACCGTGAGCAGCACGGTGACGAGAACGTACGCGACGACGACCGCGATGATCGATGGCGAGATGCGCTGGACCACATCCGACGCGAGGAGCGCGGTCCCGATCGATGCGAGCAGGAGAGCAAAGCCGAGTCGGATCCGGCTCTGCCAGAGCAGGATCTCGCCGTTCGCCTGCTCGATTGTAGGAGTCTTCGTAAAAAAATCCGGCAAAGGTAGGTGAGCGGACGGAAGGCGAGCCGCATGCCACCTGACGCACGGCGGCGAACTCTCTGTGGCTCAAAGAGATATGGGTACAGCAGGGAAGAAGCTGCCGCCCGGGGCGCCTCGCGATTGGCAAACTTTCGGCGAAATGCAGCCGCCTGGCGGCGGCCGTTGACTCAGTGCGAGCCGCGCTCCGAAAGATCGAGCATGGGCTCGCCGGTGAGATACTCGACTGTTTTGGGCGCCTCGAGCTGAGAGAGCCGCTTGACGACATTCGCAACGCGGCGCGCCTGCGCGAGCATGTCGTCGGCGAGCGAGCGCACGTCATTTGGAAGTGCGCCGTCCATCAGCATGAGCTGCACGTTGCTGAGCAGCGCGGCGAGCGGATTGTTGATCTCGTGCTGGATCGCGAGCGCCGTCTGGCCGATCCCCGCCATCCACTGCGCGTTCGACAGCGCCTCCTCCGCCGCCCATCGTGCATCATTCGCCGCGATCCTCCGCTCGGCGATCTCGAGCCGCGCGGTGATGGATGATGGCGTGAATGGCTTGAAGAGGTAGTCGTCGGCACCCGCGTTGAGAGCGTTCACCACGTCGTCGCCCTCGATGCGCCCCGTCACGACGAGCACGAACACGTCGCGCGCCCAAGGCGATGTACGAATGCGGCGGCAAACCTCGAGCCCGTCGAGCTCGGGCATCTGCCAGTCGACGATGACGAGCGACGGACGCTCGCGCTCGAACATGGTCCACGCGGACGCTCCGTCTTCCACGGCGATCACCTCGTGGCCGCGATCGAGCACCGCGACCTCGATGAGGCGGCGGATGAGCGGGCTATCATCGGCGATCAGCACCTTCATGGGCGAATCAGCTGGGAAAACGATCGAGCAATCGGCCGATGGAGCCGAGCAGGATCGTCTCGTCGACGATAGGCTTGGTGATGTAGTCATCGAAGCCGTGCCCGAGAAACTTGCTGCGATCGTTGCTCATGGCGTGTGCGGTGAACGCGATGACGGGCAGATGACGAAAGGCGGCATCCGCGCGGATGTGCCGAAGCACCTCTATACCGTCCATGCCTGGGAGCGAGATGTCGAGCAGCACGATCTCCGGCTTCTCGGTCGCGAGCGCCGCAAGACCATCCGGGCCATTGGCATGCTCGGTGACGGTGAATGCATCTCCGAGAATCGCGTTCAGGAGCAGGCGATTGTCGGGGTTGTCCTCGATGATCATGATCCGTCGCATGGCAGCGCTCATGCGAGCGGCGCGATCTCGAGCCAGGCGGTGTAGCGCGCGAGCTCGTCGTCGAGGTCGGTGAGCATGCGCGAGAGGTCATGCGAGAGCTCGGGATTTTCGAGCTGCTCGCAGATCCGCTGCATGCCGAGCGCGCCCATCTGGCCGGCGCTCGACTTGAGCATGTGCCCCACTGCGCGCACGCCTTCGATATTTCCGTCGGAGAGCGCGGCGCGCGCCGAGGCGATGCGCGAGGGTGCTTCCTGCAGAAACAGCGACGTGATCTCCGCCCGGAGCTTGGGCCCGCCGAAGCGCTCGAGGCGTTTGAGGGCGTTCACATCCCCAACGGCATCATGCGCTGTATTTATCGGCATGTGACAACTAGGATGCGAGATGCGTGTATGATCGAG
>DASXQD010000246.1:0-4225 GCA_036493195.1 Gemmatimonadaceae bacterium
CGTGCCACGCCGGAGACGGGCGCGGGCGGCCGCCGCTTCCCGGCGAGCCGTTCTCGACCTTGCTGTTCCGAGTGAGCCTTTCAGGACGAGGGCCACACGGCGGGCCGAATCCCGTTCCGGGCTATGGAACCCAAATCGAGCTGAATGCAGCGCCTGGATTCACGCCGATGATATATGCGTCGGTGCACTACGCGGATTCCAACGGCACCTTTGCCGACGGCTCGGCATTTCAACTCCGGGTTCCGCACTACTCATTCAGCGGCGGCTACACCGCACTCCCACCCAACGTGCTCGTGTCGCCGCGGGTTACGCCCGTCAACTTTGGCGTTGGCTTGCTCGAAGCCGTTCCGGAGGAAGAGATTCGCTCGCAGGCGTACGGGAGTGAGGCGCGGCGCGACGGCGTCAAGGGACGCGCGAATCTCGTCTGGAACGCAATCGAGCGACGCTACGCGATTGGCCGGTTCGGCTGGAAGGCGAACGTGCCGAATCTCCTGCAGCAGGTTGCAGGCGCGTTCAACGGCGACATGGGAGTGACCTCGTCGTTCTTTCCCGCGGAGCCGTGTGAGGGTGCGTTCCCGGGCTGCAGCCGGCATCCCGCCGATGTCACCGACGCACAGCTCGCGCTCGTCACCTTCTACACCCAGACGCTCGGCGTTCCCGCGCGACGCAATCTCGACGACCCACAGGTGGTACGCGGCGAACAGGTCTTCGCGCGAGCGGGGTGCGCGAGTTGTCACACGCCGACGCTCACGACGGGTCAGCTTCCCGGCGTTCCCGCAGTTTCGGGACAGGTGATCCATCCATACACCGATCTCCTGCTGCACGACATGGGAGCTGGTCTTGCCGACAACCGCCCGGATTTCGCGGCCTCTGGCAATGAGTGGCGCACACCGCCTCTCTGGGGCGTCGGATTGGTGAGTGTCGTGAATGGTCACACAACGTTCCTTCACGACGGCCGCGCTCGATCACTGCTCGAGGCGGTGCTTTGGCATGGCGGCGAGGCCACCACGGCGCGCGAAAGGGTGCGGCACGCGACGGCCGAGCAGCGGGCGGCACTCATCGCATTTCTGGAGTCGCTCTAGCGATCGAACACGACACGATCCGCGCGGCCATTACGGCTTGCCGCGCGGATCCGATGACAGCCGCTATTGGTGCCTCATGGCCATGATGTCCGTCGTGTTGTCGCAGTTCACGTTCGGATTCCAATCGGCAAATATTCCGCTCGGATTGTGCTTCCACACCCAGGCGTGCAGTCCCCAGAGCTGAAAGGTGTCGTTCTGCTTGAACGGTTTTCCGAAGAGCACGGGAGGCGCGGCGTCGCGGGCGTGGAACGTGTACGGAATGATGTACTCCACCGCGACAAGACTCAGGCGTCCGTTCTTGTCGGGCTCGTACAGGAGCAGCTGCGGCTTGTCCACGCTTGCCGTGCCGTCGATCAGGTCCGTGTTGCCGTAGTGAAAGCCCATGCCGCCCGCGCCGCCTGGGTCCGTCATGCAGGACGTGATCTTGGCCGACCAGCCGGCGTTCGTCGCGGTCGTGAAATCGTGAAAGGGCGCGGTCACGCGGCGCAGTGTCGCCAGATCCTTGTTCACGGCGGCACCGAGTGAGGCTTCGTCCGTCGCTGTCGCGCGCGACTGGGAAGCTGCGGAATTCGCAGCGGTCGGGTCGCCACTGCATGCGGCGAGCAATGCGAACCCCGTGATGAGTAGTGCGGTCTGTCTCATGATGGACCTCGTCTGGTTCGGGTTGGCGAACACGCGCATAATGCGCTGCAGACGTTAATTGCCCATTGCCCCAGGACTTAGCCGGGAATTAGCCGCAGAGGTCCCCGGATGCACGAACGCCCAGCGAGAAACTCGCCGGGCGTTGGTCCTACTCTCTGCGCTATGCCACGCGCGCCGTCATTGGAACTCTGCGTCCTACCGAACAGCGGCGGGCAATCACCGAATCGCGGTGGGTGCGACACCTGGCCATTGGAACTATCCGTCCTACCGAACCAGGGCGCAAACCACTCGCGACAACTGCTGGAGCCGACCCTTCCGGCTCGCTATGTGGAGCTGAGGGGGCTCGAACCCCTGACCTCTGCAATGCGAATGCAGCGCTCTCCCAGCTGAGCTACAGCCCCCCGTGAAGAGCGCATCGAGAAGAAGCTTCCCATCGCGCTATCACAAAAGCCCCGATCGCTCGGGGCTCCCCTCACGCAGTTAAAGCTAATTGGAGAGGGCGAACCAGGCAAGCGCACCACAGTTACGTCATGAAGACGCTCGATCAGTTGTGTGGTCACATTGCAATGTGCGCGCCATTTCAATACGATGCTCGATGTTCTCCGACCTCCGCTCCCGTGACGTTCACGCCGCCGCAGAACGCATTCGCGGCGTTGTGCGACGCACCGACCTCCGGCGCTCGCCAGTCCTCTCAGAGATGGCGGACACCGATGTGTTCCTCAAGCTCGAGTGCGAGCAGATCACCGGCTCGTTCAAGCTGCGCGGCGCCTACAATGCGCTTTCCTCACTCGCTCCCGAGCGCCGCGCGCGGGGCGTCATCGCCGCATCCGCCGGAAATCACGGGCTCGGGATCGCCTACGCCGCGCGCGCGCTCGGCATTCCCGCAATGCTCTTCATTCCATCCACCGCGCCCGCCGTCAAACGCGACGGCATAGTCGCGCTCGGGGCCAAAGTGGACTCGACATCGCCCGACTACGACCATGCGCTCGCGCGTGCGATAACGCACGCCGCAGATGAGCGTGTGCCGTTCGTGAGCGCGACGGGCGACACCGACGTGATCGCCGGACAGGGCACGGCCGCACTAGAGATCCTCGAGGAGCTGGAGGACGTGCGCGCGATCATTCTGCCGGTGGGCGGTGCCGGGCTGCTCGCGGGATTCGGGTCGCTGCTCCGCGCCGAGGCACCCGCCGTTCGCATTTTCGGCGTGCAGGGGACGCGCAGCGATGCCATGGCTCGCGCGCTGGAGGCCGGCAAGCTCGTGCCCGTGGCACACGAGGGGACGCTCGCCGACGGGCTCTCGGGCGACATCGATGAGCTCGCGCTCGATGTGGGCAAGCACTCGCTCGACGTGCTCGCCATCGTCACGGAAGAGGAGATCGCGATGGCGATCGCATGGCTCTCGCGGGAGGAAGGTCTCGTGGTGGAGGGATCAGGCGCGGTGGGTGTTGCCGCGCTGCTTGCAAAAAAGATCTACAGGCCGAAGGGTCCGGTGGTGGTCGTGCTGAGCGGCGGCAACATCGACTCGGCGCGTCACGCGGAGGTCGTGGCGCGCCACTCGCCTCATGGTGCGCGCGCCGGCACTTCGGAAACGAGCGTCTCGCCGCGGTAGAGCTTCAACGTCAGCGCCGGCGCTCCGTTGCGCCGAATCACCGTCGCGCCGATCGGCTTCACCGATCGAAAATATTTCGAGAGCAGAACGGAGGCGTCCGGCTTTCGTCCCGGGCGCTCGACGATGATTGCGTCTCGCGAGAGATACGAGCGCTCGTCGTGCACGAACTCGAAATGGTGCGGCTCCGTGCACAGACAGACGACGTCCGCAGCGCCGTTCATCGCGTAGGCGATCTTCCCGGCATCGATCCAGTTGGTCGCGGCGACGAACGGCCGCTCGCCTCGCGTACGACCCAGCATCGGCGCGAGCGCCCCCGGGAGATCGCGCCAGTCCAGCGATTCGAGCGACGGATCGCCCTTGGCGAAGAGCGAGGGCGAAAGGCGATTCGCCCAGCCGAACGTGGTTTCCGTTGCGAGTGCCGCGATGATCAACACGAAGGCGACCGTCGAGCCGACGAGCCACGTGCGCGTGCGACGCGCCAGGCGCGGCGAGCCCCGCACGAGTCGCGCCTCCACTCGCTCGGCGAGCAGCGGAATCACCATGAGCCAGCCCGGCGCCTCCCAGTGCGGGAGCCCTCGATGTCCTCCCAGCGCGATGAGCGTGAACGCCGCGATCGGACCGATCGCGAGACAGGCGAGCCACCAACGTGCCGAACGCGTACGGGCATCGTCGAGCGCGCGCACGCTCGCGTCGCGCGCGCGATCCGAGTCACGCCACGCGCTGCGCGCGGTGTCGAGCACGATACCGAAGAGCACGATCGCGAGTGGAATGCCGATCCAGGGGAGCAGATAACCGAGTTGTCCGCCGATGTTCTGGAGGAATGGGATCAGGTGCAGACCGTGCTGCCCGCCGCGCGCGCCCTGAAAGCGAAAGGAGATCCAATCGTGCTGCG
>DASXQD010000247.1:0-1629 GCA_036493195.1 Gemmatimonadaceae bacterium
AAGCACGACTCCGGCGCGCGACAGCCGGTCGAGCGATGCGACGGCGGCCGGCGTGAGCTCGCTCGGGTGATTGAAGTGGGTATTCATGTAGATGGGATGGTACTTCTGCACCATGTCGCAGAACTCGGGCGTGATCCGCTCCGGCAGGTGCGAGGTGATCCGGCTTCCGATGCGGATGATCTCGACGTGCGGGATCTCGCGCAGCTTCTGGAGGATGTACTCGATTCGCCTGTCCGAGAGCATCATCGGGTCGCCGCCCGACAGAATGATGTCGCGAATCTCGGTGTGCTCGCGAATGTACGCGAAGGCCGAGTCGTACTGGTTGAGCGGAATCTTTTCGGGATCGCCGACCTTCCTGCGCCGGGTGCAGAAGCGGCAGTACGACGCGCATACGGGGCTCACCAGAAAGAGCGCGCGATCCGGGTACCGGTGCGTGATGTTCGGCACCGGCGAGTCGCCATCTTCGTCCAGGGAGTCGACGACGCCGTCCACGACCTCGAGCTCGCGGATGGTCGGCACGTACTGGTTCCACATCGGATCGCCGACTTCCTTGATCTGTTCCAGCGCCGCCGGCGTGATGCGCACCTGGAAACCGTCGAACGCCGGGCGCAGCGCCTCGACGTCGATCACGTCGCGGCCGAACTTTTCGGCCAACTTCTCGAGTGTGTCCACGCTGCCTTCGCGCAGAACCTTCTGCCACTCACTCATGGCGAGCCTCCTCGCCGGCGCGAGGCGCCAGCTCCTTCGAGAAAATCACGCGATCGTCGTCTACTGCATAAAACCCGCTCACACGCGCGCGTTCCACGTATCCGCAGCGCCCGTAGAACTCCCGCGTCTGCGCGTACGCATCGCGCGATGATGTCTCGGCCACGAGCAGCCGCGCACCGCGGGCACGGAGGAGCTCCTCCACCGCCCGCATCATAGCACTCCCGTACCCCCCGCCATGCGCGCGCGGGTCCACCGCGATCCAGTACAGATCGTAGCCGCCTTCACTGCATGGTGTGGGCCCCCAGCACGCGTAACCCTGCAGCGCGCCGCGGTCATCGAAGGCTCCGAGTAGCTCGTACGACTCGGCGCTTCGCATTCCCTCGTCAAAGAGCTCGAGAGCGACGTCGATCTCCGCGGGCGCGAAGACGCCCGTCGCTTCGAGGATCTCGACGAGGCGCCCACGATGGTGCGATGCGAGCGGACCAACCAACCGGGCAGCGCGGCCGGCGCTAGCGATGCCGCTCAGCGCTGCCCGACGGCGAACAGCTCGAGCGCGGCGTCCTGATCATCGACCGTGACGCCGGAGAGCCGCCGCGCGAGCGCCCACTGATCGGCGGTGGAGGGGCGCTCGCGGTGCAGACCGCGCTCGCAGATCGCGCGCACGAGCGCGCCGAAGTCGAGCCCTTCCACGCCGGCCATGCGCGCGAGCCCTGCGTCCGGCGCGAGATCGGGGTTCGAGTTCACCTCGAGGATCCACGGCTTTCCCGCGCGATCGATTCGGAAGTCGACGCGCCCGTAACCGTCGCCGCCCACCACGCGCCATGCCTGGAGTGCGATGCGCTGGAGCTCCTCGGTGAGATCCGCGGAGAGCTCCGCCGGACACTGCGGCTGGGTGCCGGAGTCCTCATCGCTCCCCGTTTC
>DASXQD010000248.1:0-1739 GCA_036493195.1 Gemmatimonadaceae bacterium
TCGCGTGGCGTGAGTCGATTCGCGTGCATGATTTGACGGGGCTGAGCGTCGCGCCGCCTTGGCTCGCCGAGGGATTAGACCCCGCGCGCACGGTGATCATCGAGCCCGCGATGGCGTTCGGCACTGGCGATCATCCGACGACGCGCGGCGTGCTGCGGCTTATGCAGCGGGTGATCCAGCCCGGCGACATCGTGGCGGACCTCGGCGCGGGGAGCGCGGTGCTGGCGATCGCTGCGGTGAAGCTCGGCGCGGCGCGAGCGACGGCGGTGGAGATGGATCCCGACGCGATCTCGAACGCCGAGGAGAACGTCGCGCGGAACGATGTGAAGGGGCGCGTCGGCGTGATCGAGGGCGATGCCGCGGTGCTGCTCCCGCTGCTCGCGCCGGTGCGGGTCATCTTCGCGAACATCATATCATCCGTGCTGTGCGAACTCCTGCCGGTGATGGCGCACTCGCTCAGTCCTCACGGAGTCGCCATCTTGAGTGGCATTCTCGACGAGGAGCGTGCGAAAATGCTCGACGTGATCGCGGATGGCGGATGGCGCGTGGTACAGGAGGACGCCGAAGGCCAGTGGTGGTCGGTGACGATCGAGCGGGCGGGCTGATGCCGCTCACGACGTTCGTCACGACCGAGCCGTTCGCGGCCGGTGAAACGGTCACGCTCGGCGAGGATGAAGTCCGGCACATTCGCGTCCTGCGGCTCGAAGTCGGTCAGCCGGTAGGGCTGCTCGACGGGCGCGGCATGCGCGGACGCGGTGCGCTGGTGCGCGTGGCCAAGCGGCATGCGGCCGTTTCAGTCGACAACGTGTCGAGCGTCGAGCCGCCGCCGATGGTGCACCTGATTCTCCCGGTGGCAGATCGTGACCGGATGCTCTGGCTCGCGGAAAAGGCGACGGAGCTTGCGGCGACGAGCTGGCGTCCCGTGCTGTTCAAGCGATCGAAGAGCGTGACCCCGCGCGGCGAGGGGCCGACCTTCCAGCAGAAAGTGGCCGCGCGGATGGCCGGTGCGCTCGGGCAGTCGCACGGCGCGTGGCTGCCGGTCGCGTATCCCGATGCGACCGTCGAACGCGCGATCGCTGCGACGCCGGAAGGGCCGCGGCTGGTGCTCGACTTGGCTGGCGAGCCGATGGGGCTGCTGATGACGGAAGCGGTTTCCAATGCGCGCGAGCATGGCGCGGGATTTCTCAAGCCGATCACGATCGTGGTCGGGCCGGAGGGAGGCCTGGAGACCGGGGAACTGGAGCAGTTCGTGAGGGCGGGATTTCGGCCGGTGAGTCTCGGGCTCACGGTGTTGCGGTTCGAGACTGCGGCGGTGGCGGCGCTGGCCGTTGTGCGCACGGCGCTGGCGACGCTGCCGCGGACGATCAGAGCGAGTCGGGAGGAGCTGGAGGAGATGAGAAATGCCTGATGGGTGCATATTCTGCCGCATCGCGCGGGGGGAGATTCCGGCGGTGATTGTTGCGGAGAGTGAGATGAGCATAGCGTTCAGGGATGCTCATCCGGAGGCGCCGGTGCACGTGCTGGTGATTCCGCGGGAGCACTTCGCGTCGCTTAACGAGGTGAAGTCGCCACAACTGCTCGCGGATGTGATGCAGCTCGCTGTCGAGGTTGCGCGCGTCGAGGGAATTGCGGCCACCGGATACCGAGTCGTGCTCAATACTGGCTCGGATGGCGGGCAGACGGTTTTTCATCTGCATGCGCATGTGCTTGGGGGGCGGCATATGAGCTGGCCGCCGGGG
>DASXQD010000249.1:0-1662 GCA_036493195.1 Gemmatimonadaceae bacterium
GCCGCCGATCACACGAAAGCCGATCCTGACCCGACTCATGTTGCGAGCGAGTCCACCGCCTCATCCAGCGCTCGTAGGAGCTGCCGCACCTCTCGCACGGTGTGATCCCCCATGTGTCCGATGCGGATCGTGGTTGCCGACAGCTCTCCGTATCCCGTACCCAGCTCGAAGCCGCGCTCGCCAAGCTGCTGCACCAGCCGCATTGCATCGCCGGGCACGGTGAGACACGACACGGTGGGCGCGCGCGCCCCCTCTCCCGCGAGCAGCCCAACTCCTCGCTCGCGAGTCGTCGCGCTACTCGCCCACTCGTGCACCACCGCTGCCATTGCCCTGTGCCGCGCGAATCGCGCCGGCAATCCCTCCTGCCTGATCGCGGTCAGCTGCGCATCCAGGGCATAGAGCTGAGGGATGGCCGGCGTGCCGGCTGTCCCGCCCTGGCGCCAATAGTCGTCCATGCGCAACACGTCGAGATACATCCCACGATCGGGTAGCTCGCGCGCGCGGGCCATCGCCCGTGGCGAGCACGCGATGAACGAGAGCCCCGGCGGCAGCGCGAGTGCCTTCTGCGAGGCGGAAAGCACGATATCCAAGCGGGTCGAATCCATCTCGACTGCCATACCGCCCACAGAGGACACCGCATCCACGAGGAGCAGCACGTCGTCATGCACAGCGAGTGCGCGCCCGTACGAGGCGACATCCGCCATCGCGCCAGTGGATGTTTCGATGTGCACTGCGGTGACCGCATCGTAGTCGCCGTGCTCCAGCGCATCCGCCAGCGCATCCGCGCTCACGGAGTCGCCGGGCGCCGCCACCAGGCGAGTCACAGTGCGGCCGCAGGCCTCGGCTATGCGCGCGAATCGTTCCCCGAACGCACCCGCCACCAGCGACAGCACGCGGCTTCCCGCTCCGCACCGAACGGCCGATTCCATCATTCCCGTTGCTGCGCCGGAGCTCACGTACACCGGAGCGGCTGTGCCGAACAGCGGTGGGAGCTCCGCGTACACATGCGCGAGAAGCTCGCGCATCTCCGGACTCCGATGCGCGATCATCGGACGCGTCATCGTTCGCAGAATCGCCGGGCGCACCGCCGTGGGCCCGGGAACGAAGAAGCGCGCGCCTACACGATCCGTCCGCACACCACGTCGTCGGTGGTCACGATTCGCACGTCCTGCTTCTTCCATCCGGACACGAGCGCGTCCACGGCCTCCGGCACGATCGGCTTCGTCGCGTCGAGCACGAGGTGGATCGTCGGAATGCCGACGTCGATCAGGCCGTCGATCGCATAGCGCACGCAGTAGTCGAGCGTCACACCGTAGAGCACGATCTCGGTTGGATCCCATGCCTCGATCACGGTAGTCGTGTTCGGGTTCGAGAACACGTCGAAGCGATGCTTGCGCAGCAGCACATCCGACTCGTGCGAGGCCAGGCGACGCACGAGCGTTTCGTGCGGAATCGGATCCGGCTCGATGATCATGGGAGAGTGAAGCTGCGTCTCGGGAATCTTCTCCGCTCCGATCGTCCCACGCATGCAGTGCGGCGGGAAGGTCTCGCGAAAGTCCGGGGTGGCCGAAATCTCCGCATGCTCCAGCTCGTGATCATCGGACGAGGCCACGATCTGAATCCCGTGCGCATGCGCGTACTGCGTGAGCTGCTCGAGCTTCG
>DASXQD010000250.1:0-8528 GCA_036493195.1 Gemmatimonadaceae bacterium
TTCGCCGACCGCACGCGGCGCGACCGGCGCAACGCACTGGGCGGCATGCGATAGTGCTCCTGAAAGACCGCGTTGAACCGTCGCAGACTCTGAAAGCCGCTCGCGTACGCAATGCGCGTCACCGGAAGCGATGTGTCGGCCAGGAGACGCTTGGCGAGCAGCAACCGGTGCGTGAGCGCGAGCTGCACGGGTGAAACGCCGAGCTCTCGCTCGAATGCACGCCGGAGATGCCGCTCGCTCACACCCATCTCGCACGCGAGCTCCGCCACACTGTGCCCGTTCAGCGCGCCGGCGGCAACGCGCTTCGCAGCTCGCGCCGCAAGACGCGAGACGATTTCGATCTGCGCGCGGCCGGGAGCGAGCTCCGGACGGCAGCGCAGACACGGACGGTATCCGGCCTGTTCGGCTGCCGCAGCGGACGTGAAGAAGCGCCGTCGCTCCGGATACGACACGCGGGCGGGACACACCGGCCGACAATAAATCTTCGTCGTGGTGATCGCGACGAAGAACAATCCATCAAAGCGCGAATCGCGCGCGTCGCAGGCGCGCGAGAGCACGGCCGGATCGAGAACGCTGTGCGATGGTTGCGCGTAGGAAATTGTGGACACGGGATCAAGTTATCCCTCCGTTCAGAATCCGCACTCGCCGGATTCGGACCGGTAATCGCTGCGCCAGCACCGGACAGCGCGATGGTTTCTCTACTCCGAGCGCTGAATCGGCGGGATCGCCGATTGCGAGTCCGAATGCGGCGCGCACACGTTGGCCATCTCCCATAAGGTGGACTCGTTCGAGGTATCCGCGCTCACCGGAGCGAGGACTCGACGCCTCACCTTGTCGGAGAGAATCGCATGCGCAGAATCGTATGTACGTTCGGAGTCATGGCCCTGGTTGGTTGTGGCGCGGAGCAAACCGTGCAGCCCGTACGGGTGGCGAAAGTCGCAACCGATCTTGCCTCGTCCACGCGATACTCGGTCACCGTGCTTCCCTCAGTCGGCGGGATCAGCCGCGGGAACGCCATCGATGCGCGCGGTCTCGTGGCGGGATATTCCAATCTTCCCGACGGAGCTCGCCACGCCGCGTTGTGGGAAAACGAGTCGATCACCGACCTCGGCACTCTCGGGGGTCCGAACAGCACTGTGCCGTGGCCCGGACTCAACAATCGCGGCACGATCACCGGCATTTCGGAGACAGCGGCCATCGATCCGTTCGGCGAGAGCTGGAGCTGTTCCGCTTTCTTCCCCGCTGTCACCACTCATGTCTGCCGCGGATTCGTACGCGCGAACGGAGCGATGCGCGCGCTTCCCACGCTCGGCGGCACCAACGGATTCGCCACCGACGTCAACAACGAGGGACAGATCGTCGGTTGGACGGAGACACCAGTGCACGATCCGACGTGCGTCGCGCCTCAGGTACTGCAGTTCAGAGCGACACTCTGGGATGCGAAGACGCTCGCGGCGACCGAGCTTCCCCCACTTCACGGCGACTCCACATCCGCGGCGACCGGGATCAACGAGCGCGGCCAGGTCATCGGCATCTCGGGCGACTGCGGCGTTGCCGTCGGCGCCTTCAGCGCGAGACACGCGGTGCTTTGGGATCGCGGCACGCTCACGGATCTCGGCAACTTTGGGGGCGCAGCATGGAACACTCCGATGGATATCAACGCCGCCGGCGACATCGTTGGCTTCTCTGACTTGCCGGGCGATGCGGATGGCAACTCGAGGGAGCACGCATTCCTCTGGACGAGAAAGGCCGGCATGCGCGACCTCGGCACGCTCCCCGGTGATCTGACCAGCGAGGCGGCCGGCATCAACTCGCGACAGCAGGTCGTCGGCATCTCGTGCGGAGCCGTGACCTGTCGTGCGGTTCTCTGGGAGAACGGCGCCATCATTCCCCTCGACTCGCTCGCGAATCTCGCCCCGGGCGATCAGCTGGCATCCGCCCAGGACATCAACAACGCCGGACAGATCACGGGACGAATCACGCAGGGAAGCACCGGCAAGAAGCTCGCGTTTCTGGCGACGCCGATCATCGATGAGAACGAAACTCCCTGAGGCTGCGGCGCTAGCCAAATGAAAAGTTCCGATGCGCAGGCCATCGGTGCAATGCATCCGCTTCATCTGCGCAGTCAGAGTCCTGCCGCCATGAACGCGATGCTCGCACCGATGGACAGCATCATCAGAATGGTCGATGTGCGATGCACCCGGGACAATTGCCGTCTCTCACCACGCGCCAGCGTCATTGTGATTCCCACGACCAGGTTCGCCAGCAGCGTCGCTCCGACCACGGCGAGCGAGATCGTGGTGAGCGTGGCTCCCGCGTTCAGGAGTCGAAGCTTGTAGAAGGTGGCGGCAGCTCCCGCAGCGACGAGAACGAACAATGCGAAGTGAATGGACAGCGTTACCATGCCGTATGGCCTTCCTCTTCCTGCCATTCGACGACCCACGAGCGCGGCGGCGATGAAAAACAGCGCAAACACCACCGCGCTGATCAGTACTGAGCTCATGTTGTCCTCGTTGAAGCAGTGATGTCCACGTGCTGTATTGCATTGACGTTTGCACAGGAGCGAATGTGACCGTTCCCGGAATCGGCAGCCGAGTATTCGGTGTGGCGGCGATGGCATTCGGTGTGATCGCGCTCATCTGGCGCGACTTCGCGTCTGTCTGGCATCCCGTGCCCGCTGACGTTCCGCATCGCACGGTGCTGGTGTACGTGACCGCGATCCTGCTGCTTGCGGGAGGCGCTGCCGTTCAATGGCGACGAACGGTCCGCGCCGGGCTCCTGCTCTTGGCGTTGCTTTATCTGCTTGCGGCGTGTCTTTGGCTGCCGCGCGTCATTGGATATCCGCAGCTCATCGGAACCTGGTCGGGATTCGCGCAACAGTTTTCGCTGACTGTCGCGGCGGTGACCGTCTACGCGATGGCTACGCCACTCGGAGCTGCATGGGCGCAGCCTCTCGCGCGTTTTGGTCGCGTGCTCTTCGGGCTCTGCGCGATCATCTTCGGGGTCGCGCACTTCCTCGCCCTTCCGCAAACGGCCGGGCTGGTGCCCGCGTGGCTGCCGCTGGGTCAGCGCTTCTGGGCCGTTGTGACGGGCATAGTGTTCGTGCTCGCCGGCATCTCGATTCTCGCGGGGATCTACGCGATGTCCGCCGCCCTGCTGCTCACGATGATGCTCGCGTCCTTCGGACTGCTCGTGTGGTTGCCGTCGGCGATCCGGCACCCGCACGAGCACATCGTGTGGGCGGGGAATACGATCAACCTGGCGGTGACCGCGGCAGCGTGGATGATGGCCGAGTCGCTGCGCGCATCGCCGACTCGCTAGTATCCGACAGCCATCCCGTCCTTTCGCGGATCGGACCCCGCCGCGTAACCATGCTCCAGTCGGATTATCGCCTGCGATCCGCCCATCATCGAGCCTGGCCCTTCCGATACCACGTGCCCCATCGCCGTGAGCGCGGATCGCACACTGTCGGTGATCGGCGCCTCGAGGTAGACCTTCATCCCTTCAGTGTGACGAAAGCGCGCCGCGTCGATGGCCTGCTGAATGTCCATGCCGAAGACGAACAGATTCAGCAGCAGCTGGGCATGTCCCTGCGCCTGCATCGCGCCGCCCATCAGTCCGAAGCTCATATACGGCGTGTCCGTGTGGCCATCGGCTGCGGGGCTCGCGCCCGGCTTGGTGACGAAGCCCGGAATGAGCGTATGGAAGGGGCGCTTGCCCGGTGCCACGGTGTTCGGCAGTCCCGGCTCCATCGTGAATCCCGCGCCGCGATTCTGCAGTGCGAAGCCGGTGCCCGGCACCACGATCCCCGATCCGAACGCGGAGTAGAGACTGTTGATGAACGACACCATGTTGCCGGCGCTGTCGGCCGTCGTGAGATAGATCGTCTCGCTCGCCGTCTGCGCGGGCCCCGGATCCACGTGCGCCTGCGCATGCGCTTCATCCAGATGACTGCGACGTTCCGCGATGAACGCATCCGAGATCATGCGCTCCGGCGGAATGTCGAGATGATCCGCGTCGCCCACGTAGCGGGCGAGATCGGCGTACGCGAGCTTCTTCGCCTCGATGAGATGATGCAGGTACGACGCGGAGTTGTGGCCCATCGCCTTGAGATCGTACGGCTCGAGGATCTTCAGCATCTCGAGCGTGGCGATCCCCTGGTTGTTCGGCGGCAGCTCCCAGATGCGATAGCCCTTGAAGACGACCGAGATCGGCGTCTCCCACGTCGGCTTGTTGGCCTTGAGATCATCGAGCGTGAGGAAGCCGCCGAGCGCTCGCACGTGCTTCACGATCCGCTGTCCGAGCGCGCCGCCGTAGAACACCTGCGTACCACCCGCAGCCACCTCGCGGAGCGTGCGCCCATAGTCCGGATTCCTGAACCATTCGCCGGCGACGGGCGTGTGCCCGGCCGGCATGAACGTCGCTTTCGCAGCGGAATCGGCTGCGAGCGTCCTCTCCTCATCCTTCCAGTCGCCCGAGATGATCGGGGTGACCGGATATCCCTGCTCGGCGTACCGGATCGCGGGCGCGAGCGCCTGCGCGAGCGTGATGGTGCCGTACTTCTTCAGCAGCGCATCCCATCCAGCAAGCGCGCCCGGAACCGTCACCGTCTCGGCACCAAGCGCGGGCATCTGCTTCCGTCCCCGCGCGAGCAGTGCATCGCGCGTCATGAGCGCGCCGGCGCGCCCGCTCGCATTGATCGCGACGAGACGATGTTCCTTCGCAACCCACACCGTCGCGAACATGTCGCCGCCCATTCCCGTCATCATCGGCTCGGTCACCGACAGCACCGCGGCGGCAGTGACAGCCGCGTCGATTGCGTTGCCGCCTGCTTGCAGCACCGCCAGCCCGGCCGAGCTCGCGAGCGGTTGACTGGTGGCGACGATACCGTGAGGTGCGTAGACCACCGAGCGTCCGGCGGCCGAGAGTGGGCGCTGTGCGAAGAGAATCGTCGACGCACCCACGACCAACAACAGGAGCAGCGCGAGAACGGAGAGTGTCTTGAGCATGTTTTTGCTTCCTTTGGAGACTGACGCTTTGTTCACCCGGGCGGCGATGCCGGAGTGATGCAGATTAGCATTGGGCTCACGGCCGCGCGAATGGGAACTTCTTTCGAGTTGACGAGCTTTGGTGAGCATGGTACACTCCGCAGTAACCCCGAGCCACAGCCACGCATGTCGATTCCACTCGATCGTTTTGCATCGACCTCTCCCGCTTCGCGCGCATCTGCCGTGACTGATGTGCGCGTGATGCCGTGCTGCGCGGTGTGTTGTTGTATGTGCAACCACACCAATCCATCCTTGCGGCCGGGACCCAAGCAGCGAGCTTAGCGCTCACACTTGCACCCAGTGGAATTTCATTCCGGCCGCTCACTCGAGCGGCCTTTTTTGTTTTGCGCACGAAACCGGAATCGAGTCATGACCGACGACATAGAGGGATCGCCACGAAAGGAGACGGCCGCGCAGCGGGTCGAGCGGATCAAGCGCGAGAAGGCATCGTGGTCGATCATGGAGGACATCCGTCGCTATGCCACGGAGGGATTCGCCTCGATTCCCGCCGACGATCTCGGCGTGCGCTTTCGCGCGTGGGGTCTCTACACGCAGGGCGACGGGCGCGGCACGCGCGGCGAGGAGCAGCCGTACTTCATGATGCGCGTACGCACACCCAACGGTCTGCTCACATCCGAAATGGTGCGCACGATCGCGAACATCTCCGATCGGTACGCACGCGGCAGCATCGACATCACGAACCGCCAGAATTTCCAGCTGCACTGGCTTCGCATCGAGGACGTACCGGCTGTCTGGGACGAGCTTGCGCGCGTCGGCTGGACGAGTATGGGCGCATGCGGCGACAACACGCGCACCGTCACGGGATGCCCGCTCGCGGGAGTGGAGCACGATGAGCTGATCGATGCGTCCGCGATCGCTTTGGAGGTCGACCACTTTCTCAATGGCAACCCGGAGTTTGCGAACTTTCCGCGCAAGTTCAAGATCACGATCACGGGGTGCACGCACTGGTGCACCTATCCCGAGATCAACGACATCGGCGCCACGGCCGTCAGGCGCGCCGATGGCGTAGTCGGGTTTCATCTTCGCGTGGGCGGCGGCTTGTCGACGCGGCCGCACCTGGCGGTGATGCTGCCTGCCTTCGTCCTGCCGGCCCAGCTGCCGCGCGTCATCGAAGCGGTCGCCGGCATCTTTCGCGACTCGGACGAGCTGCGAGTCAACCGCGCGAAGGCACGCATGAAATACCTGTTCATCACTCATGGCTGGACCGCGGATTCATTCCTCGCCGAGGTGGAGCGACGCATCGGATACGCGCTCGCGCCGGCGGCCGACGAGATACCACCGGAAGGCTCGTATCGCGATCACGTGGGCGTGCATCGGCAGAAACAGCTCGACCGTTACTACGCGGGCTTCTCTGTCGTGTCGGGACGCATCAGCCCCGAGCAGCTGCGCCGCATCGCTGGGCTGGCGGACACCTACGCCGATGGGTCGCTCAGGCTCACCGCCATGCAGAACGTTCTCGTGACGAACATCCCGAGCCGGAACGTGGATGCGTTCATCCTGGACGCCGGCAATCTCGGCGTGCCGCTCGCGGGCTCGCCGTTTCAGCGAGGAACGCTCTCGTGCACGGGGTCTGAGTACTGCAAGCTCGCGATCACGGAGACGAAGTTGTTCAGCATTCGACTCGCCCAGGAGCTCGAGGAGCGGCTGCCGGGATTCACGCAATCGATGAAGCTCAACGTGAGCGGCTGCCCGAACTCCTGCGGACAGCACTGGATCGCCGATATCGGACTACAGGGAATCCTGATGAAGGACGGCGACGCGCAAGTCGAGGGCTACGATTTCTTCATCGGCGGCGGACTCGGCAAGGCAAGTGCAGTCGCGCATCGTATCGGCTTTCGCGCGCGCGCTGATGACGTGGCCGACGCACTCGAGCGTCTGTTCCTCGCGTACACGGACGGGTACCATGACGGAGAGACGGTGCGGATGTGGAGCGCGAGAGTGGGCGATGCGATTATCACGTCCGCGCTCGAGGAGAGCTCCATAGCGACTGGCGGCGCGGCCTGAGCCACGAGTGCGACTATTGCACATGATTCCGGCAGACTTCGTGCGTAATCCACTGCAGCCCCTCTCACCGGGAATACGCATCTCGTGCATACGATCGCATCGAACCAAATAGCGAGAACTGCATCGGCTCCGCGCGCGTATCGTCTCGCGGGCACGCTCGCCCTCGGCTTGGGAGGCATCCTGCCCGTGGTCGCGTGTGCGCAGACCACCGGCGGCCCGGCCGCGATCTTCGTCGTGCGTCACGCCGAAAAGGACACAATCCCGCACGAGAATCCACCGCTCAATTCGGCCGGTCGCGCGCGCGCCGACTCGCTCGCGGTGGCGCTCCGCGATGCCGGCGTCACGGTCATCGTCACCACGCAGCAGTACCGAACGCAACAAACCGTCGCGCCGCTCGCAGCCGCGCTGCACATCACACCGATTGCCGTCCCGATCGACGGGAAGAAGCCCGATGAGCACGTGCGCGCGGTGGCAGAAGCGGTACGTCGCGCGGCACGCGCTGGCGATGTCGTGCTCGTCGCCGATCACCAGAGTACGCTCCCGGGCATCATCGCCGCCCTCGGTGCGCCCAGGCCGGCGACGATGTGCGATGTCGAGTTCTCGAACCTCTACGTACTCGTGCCTGCCGCCGCGAACGGGATGCGTCTGACACACGCGCACTACGGCACGCCCGATCCGCCACACGACGCGAGCTGCAAGATCACACCGATGTCGCCGCCGTGACCGGGTCGGACAACGTAAACGTCGATCCTACACCTTCCGCGCCGCGCGCGAGTGCGAGATAATCTCCCATTCCTCAACGGGAGAGCACCTGTGATCTCGCCTTCACGCATCGGTAGTCGCGTGGCGCTCGCCGCCGCGCTGCTCGCACCCTCCGGCGCTGTGCTCGTCGGCTCGTCTCCCATCACTGGCGACGCCGTCATTCGCGCCATGCACGACAGGTATGCGAACAGCTGGTATCGGACACTCAGCTTCACTCAGAAATCGACGATTCGCACGCCAGCCGACACGATGATGGTCGAGACGTGGAAGGAGCGCGCACTGTTGCCCGGTCATCTTCGCATCGATGTGGAGCGCGGACCACGCAGCGTCGTCGCTGTCTATGCGGGCGACTCGCTGTTCGTGTGGCACGGGGACAGCGTCCTCACACGCGCGGCGACTCGCAACATCCTGCTCGTGATCGGGTTCGACGTCTACCGGCAGCCGGCCGAGACCACGTTGGCGGTGCTCGCGGCCGAGCACTTTCCGATGGCTCCCATGCACGAGGAGAAGTGGGAGGGGAGGCCGGTGTACGTGATCGGCGCTGCGGCGGGCGACGTGCACTCTCACCAGCTCTGGATCGACAAGGACCGACTGCTGTTCGTGCGCAGCATTGAGCCGGATGATCGCGACTCGACCAAGACGCTCGACATCCGCTTCGGCGATTACGTGAAGGTGGGCGGCGGGTGGCTCTCG
>DASXQD010000251.1:0-18364 GCA_036493195.1 Gemmatimonadaceae bacterium
CGGGAATACTCATTGAGGATCGCGTCGACATCGTGATCGGTGTCGCCGGTGCGCTCCGTCACGATCTCGCGCACGTGAATGCGGTAGCGCCCGTCCGGCTCTCGAATGCACGCGCCGAAGAACGTCGGCGCATCGAGCCTGAGCGCGAACACCGCCGGGCCGCGCGGCGTTTTTGCAGGCCGGCCGAAGAAGTCGATGAAGGTCGACGCGATGTGCAGCGCGGATTGATCGGAGAGGAATGCGATCACTCGCCCCGCACGCAGCGAGCGCGGCGTCTGTCGCACGGCATCGCGGTCGCGGACCACCGTCATCCCGAGCCGCGTGCGCGTGCGCGTCAGATACTCGTCGAAGAGCGGATTTCCCATCAGGCGCACCACGACGTCGATGGGCATCCCATGCGCCGCGACCATCGCACCGGCGAGCTCCCAGTTGCCGAGATGTCCCGTGAGCACGATCGCACCCCGCTTTTCAGCGATCTGCGTTTGGAGGAGCTCGAGCCCTTCGGCGCCCGCGAAGTGCTCGAGCACCTGCTTCGCGTCGAGACGAGACAGCAGCGCCGTCTCCGCAGCGACGCGACCCAGGTGGCGATAGCTCTCGCGCGCGACGCGCTTCACTTCGCGCGAGGAGTATTCCGGGAAGGCGGCCGCGATCTGCTTCTCCGCCACACGCCTTCTGATGCCGAGCGGCGCGTAGAAGAGCGTGCCGATGCTGCCGGCGAGATTCGTGGCGGCTCGCCACGAGAGCAGTCCGAGCACCGCCGCGAACGCGCGCAGCACAGCGAACTGCAGGCGATCGCCGAGCGTCGCGCCGCGACGATCGCTCACCAGAGCGAACGGTCGCTCGCAGTCGTTGCGGCGGCCTCGAAGGCATCGATCATCTTCTGCTCCGAATGATCTCGCGATACGCGCGCACGGCCGGCGCCGCCCATGGCCGCGCGGCGATCGTCGTGGCCGAGCAGCAGCGCGACGGCCGCGGCAATCTCGGGCGCCTCACCCCGCGGCAGCAGAATTCCCGCGATGCCGTCCGGCACGTACTGCTCCGCCGCCGTACCCCGCTCGGCCAGCACCGGCACGCGCGACGCAAGAAGGTCGAGCAGCGCGAACACCGCATTATCGCCGTCGGCTACCACCCATCCGAGATCGGCGACACTCAGCACCGAGAGATAGTCATCGCGCTCGCCGAGAAAGCTCACGGCCCCCGTGATGCGCAGGGCGGCCGCGTGCATGCGCAGATCCTCGTCGTTCGAGCCGGCGCCCACCAGCGCGAGACGCAGCTCGGGATGTCGCGGTGCGAGCAGCCCGATCACGCGCAGCACCGTCGCCGCACGCGCGCGACCGCTTCGGTCGTACACGCACACGAGCAGTCGCGTGCCGCCCGGCGCGCCGATGCTCGCCCGCGATGCGGGACGGATGGCATCGTAGGCATGCGCATTCACGCCGAGCGGTACGACGGCGGCGGGAAAGCGCGTGAGCGTGGCCTGCGGGGCGTTGCGCTTGTCTTCCTCGGAGCTGAAGAGCAGTCCGGTTGGCGCGTATCGAAACGCGAGGCGTACGCTCAGGCTGTAGCGCAGCAGCTGTCCCGTTGCAATGCGTCGCAGCACCGCGGCCCGCTCGGCGAGCCTCGCCGCGACCGACGCGATCAACTGCTCCCGGTCGCCGTTCACGACCACCACCTGGATGAAGCGATCGTGCAGCAGCTTCCGCAGAGCGATCGCCACCAGCGGCCACGGCAGAATCCTCGAGAGCGAGACCACCTCGTACGCGCCGAACTCGAGATGCTGCTCGAGCGCGCTCTCCGGGGGGCACACGACCGTCACGTTGTGCCCTCGCTCGCTCATGCCACGCGCCGCGGCCGCGAGCGCGCGCGCACTGCCGTTCCATTCTGGCGACTGGCTATAAAACAGGATGCGCATGTTCTTCGGCTGCTTGCGATTCCCTGTCTCCGAACTGGAGAGTGTGCAGCCGGTGGTACGCGCCGCCGAGCTCGAGCAGTGCTTCGTGCGTGCCGCGCTCGATGATGCGTCCGCGGTCGAGCACGAGGATCTCCGTCGCGTTCACGATCGTCGAGAGCCGGTGCGCGATCACGATCACCGTGCGCCCGGCGAGCAGCCGGTCGATCGCCTCCTGTACCAGCCGCTCGGATTCCGTGTCGAGCGCCGATGTCGCCTCGTCGAGAATGAGTATGGGCGGATCGACGAGCAATGCGCGTGCGATCGCTATGCGCTGGCGCTGCCCGCCCGAGAGCCGCGCGCCGCGCTCGCCCAGCATCGTGTCGTAGCCTTCGGGAAGCTCGGTGATGAATCCGTGCGCGTTCGCGGCACGCGCGGCGGTCTCGATTTGCGCATCGCTGTACTTCGCTCCGCGCCCGTAGGCGATGTTCGCGCGCACGGAGTCGTTGAAGATCACCGTCTCCTGGCTCACGATTCCGGTGAGCGAGCGCAGCGACGTGAGCACGATGTCGCGCGTGTCCACGCCATCGAGCAGAATGCGTCCGGACGTTGGCTCGTAGAATCGCGGAATCAGATCCGCGAGCGTGCTCTTCCCTGCTCCGCTCGCCCCGACCAGCGCGACGACATCGCCCTTGCGCGCGGTGAAGGTGATGTCCTCGAGCACGTTCGTCCCCTCGTCGTACGCGAACGACACCTTCTCGAACGCGAGCGCGCGATCGAACCTGGTCGCCACGCGCGTCCCCCGGTCGAGCGACTTCTCGGTGGGCATGTCGAGCACCTCGAACAGCCGGTCCGCGCTCGCGAACGCGTTCTGCGCGATCGCAGGAATCTGCGAGAGCTGCTTGAGCGGCTGCAGCATGCGCATCACGAACGTGAGGAACACGAGGAACTGCGAGGCCTGGAGCGTGTGATCCACGAGCACCCACTTCGCGCCCATCCAGAGGAGGAGCACCACGATGAGCGTGCCGAGCGTTTCGGTGATCGGCTGGCCGATCAAGGCGAACTTCGCCATGCGCACGAGCCCGCGCGAGTACGTGTGGCTCGCCCCGATGAAGCGCGACTCTTCGTAGCCCTCGGCCGCAAACGACTTGACGAGCCGGATGCCACTCACACTCTCCTGGAGCACGCTCATCATCTCGCCGTGGTCGTTACGCAGCCGGCGATAGCCGCGGCGCAGCTTTCGGAGCAGCGGCTGGAGCGCGAAGGTGAGCGCCGGCGCCACGATCACCGCCATGAGCGTGAGGCGCCACGATATGCCGAACAGGTACGCGATGTAGATCGTCACCATCGCCGCGGCGGAGATCGCCTGCGTGACGAGCTGCGTCACGAGCGTCTTCGTCTGCTCGGTGTCGGAGAGCACCCGCGAGATGATCTGTCCGACTTTCGTGCGCGTGAACCAGCCGATGGGGAGTGATTGCAGATGCCGGTACACGGCATCGCGGAGATCGCGCGTGATGTACTCCTGCAGCTGCGCCCCGAGCGTGCCCGCGATCCAGACGCAGAGATTCTTCAGCGCGACGGTGCCGAGCAGGATGAAGATGACGTGCAGCAGCGACCGCATCTGATTCGTGGGATCGAGCAGCGACCCGATCGTCCACGTCAGAAAATCGGTCACCCAGCCGCTCTTGATGGGCAGCGCGGGCAAACCGAAGAGCGCGTTCAGGAACGGGATCAACAGCGCGAACGAATATCCGTCGAGCGCGGCGCCGATGAGATTGAAGAAAATATTTCCCGCCATGCGCCACGCGTGGGGACGCAGGAACGGGGTGATTCTCCTGTACGAGCGGAGATCCACTAGCGGCGCGGCGTCAGAAGCGCCACGGGCAGGATGCATTCCTCCGGCGTGACGCCTCCGTGCAGGAACGACCCGCGATAGCGCGTCTGATACTCGCGCAGCTTGGTCGGGTACACGAAGAACGTGTCACCCACCGCGAGCAGCGTGTTCGCGCCCGAGCCGCGCCGCGGCAGCTTCAGGTCGTCGGCGTTGCCGAACGACAGCGCATATTCCGGTCGCTCGGCCCGTAAGTCCTCGCCGAACTTGTAGCGCAGATTCGCCGTCGCATCGCGTTTGGCGAACACCGTTGCCGGCGTGAGACAGTGAATCGAGCCGTGATCGCTCGTGATCAGCACCGGGATGTTCTTGCGCGCGGCATCCTTGAGCAGCGTGAAGAGCACCGAGCGCTCGAACCACTGCTTGGTGATCTGCCGCAGCGCGATCTCGTCTCGCGCGACCTCGTACAGGATTGCGGACTCGCTGCGCCCATGCGTGAGCAGGTCGACGAAGTTGAAGACGAATGCGCTCACGCCCTCGCGTGCGATCGCGCTGGACACGCGCCGCTCGAGGTCGGCGGAGTCCGCGGTGCTCGAGATCTTCTCGTAGCGCACCGGGATCGGGCGCTTCATCTCGGCGAAGTGCGCCTCCAGCAACCCGCGCTCGTGCGCATTCAGCGACTCATCTTCGCGCTCGCCCCACCAGTCGGGGAATCGCGCGGCGATCTCACTCGGAAAGAGTCCGCTGAAGAGGGAGTTGCGCGAATATGGCGTGGCCGTTGGCAGAATCGAGAAGTGATGCGTCATCTCGATCTCGAAAAACGGCGCGAGCAGCGGGCTCAATACCGCCCACTGGTCCAGCCGCAGGCAGTCGATCACGACGAACACCGCCGCGCGATTGCGCTCGAGAATCGGCAGCAGGAACTCGCTCACGACATCGATGGAGAGCGGCGGACGATCTCCCTCGAGATGCGCGAGCCACCCCGGATACGACGCGCGCATGAACGTCGCGAACTCGCGCCGCATGTCCGGATAGAGCGACTGGAGCGAATCGTACAGGCTCTGCTCGCGGGCCTCCGCGAGGCTCACGTCCCATTCCACGAGCTCGGTGTAGCGCGAGACCCATCCGCGCCAGTCGAGCGGCGCCTGGCGATCGAGCTCGATCGCGCGGAAGCGCTCGACGAACGAGCGCGCGATCGCCTGCTGCCGGATGCGCGGCCCATCGAGCACGCGCGTGATCACCGCGAGCACCTGGCGCGGGTTGATCGGCTTGACCAGATAGTCGCGCACGTCGACGCCGATCGCTTCCTTCAGCGTCGCGTCCTCTTCGCTCTTCGTGACCATGATGATCGGAAGGAGCGGATCGAGCTCGCGGATCTCTCGGTAAGCCTCGAGACCGCGCTTGCCCGGCATCTGCTCATCGAGCAGCACGATGCCGTACGCGCGACGCCGGAGCATCTCGACGGCGTCGTCCGCGTTGGTGGCGGATTCTACCTCGAAACCCTTCTCCCGCAAGAAGATGCGGTGCGACTCGAGGAGATCGGCCTCATCATCGATCCAGAGTACGGACTTGGGCGTCTGTGCCATGTTCGTGCAATGTAGTTTGACGGAAAAGTGACGGCCAGCGCACGTGCGGATGTGCTCGCGCTTGCGGCGCGCATCGGTTCCATCTACGCTCACTCGCTACGCGCACTGGAGCATGCGCGTTCAACGTTGGCGGCCTTGACCCGTCCCATGCACTCTTCCGTTCCGAAATACGCCGTCCCGCCGATAACATTCCCGTTTCGCGCCCTGGCCTCGTATGCGGGGCGCGCGCCACTCGGCCGCGGACGCGAAGTCGCGCTCGCGTGTCTTATGGCCGCGCGCCTCTCGGCGCCGGGCCTTGGAGGGCCGCTCCCTGCACCGGTTCGCACCGCACGAGCCGCGGGCGCGAGCCGCTGGTTCGCTTCGCTCGCGCTCCCCGCCGCACTGCGCGCGCCCCTCGTGCGTGTTGCGAACGCAAGCGCGCGCGAGAGTATCGCGGAGCTCGCGGAGGCACTCGGCGACGTCATCGTCGCTTCGCGGAAGCATCTCGACGCGCCGAGCATAGCGGAGCTCGACGGCCTGGTGCAGCGGCTCGGAGGCGCCCAGCCCTGAGGCGCGGAACAGCGTTCATGTCGATCGACACCATCTGTTGCCGCCTCTCGGCAATCGCGTAACTTGGCCATCATGACCCCAAACGACGACGAGCCGCGGCTCGCCGAGCTGCTCCGGCGCACCGATGCGATCGCCGATGGCGCACCCGTCGCCGATACGGTTCCAACCGGCTTTCCGACGCTCGATCGCCTGCTCGGCGGCGGATTTCGCCGTGGCGATCTCATCGTGCTGGGCGGCGATGTCGGCACCGGAAAATCCGCGCTCGCCCTGGCGATCGCCCTGCGCGCCGCGGAAGACGGGCATCCCGTGACCTATCTCAGCGGCGAGATGTCGCCCACGCGCGTGCAGGAGCGGCTGCTCGCGATCGAGGGGCGCGCGTCCATCGACGCCCTGCGCTCCGGTACCATGGATGAGGAGACGCGCGTGTCACTCGGCGCGGTCGCGCTCCGGGCGCCCGGAACGCTGCCCGTGGTGCGCGCGATGCCCCAGGAGGGTAGTGAGGCGCTCGATGCGGAGGCGAAGCAGGAGCCCAGGCCGCGGCTGCTCGTGATCGACTCGCTGCAGCACGTGCACGGCACGGGCGCCCCGCCCGAGAACAACGCGCAGGCCGTGCTCGCGCTCAAGGAGATCGCGATGCGGAATCACGTCGCGGTGCTCGTGACGGCGCACCTGCCGGACCTTCCGCCGAATCGCGAAAATCTGCGTCCACAGCTGCACGACTTCGGCGCGATGGGCGCGATCAAGCAGCTCGCCGACGTGGTGCTCGGCCTCTTTCGCGAAGAGATCTACCACCCGGTGCCTGGGTCGGAGGGAGCGGCGGAGCTGGCCATACTCAAGAATCGGCACGGTCCGACCACCTACATCGACCTCTACTTCTACAAGCAGTGGCTCAGGTTCGAGGACATGGTCGATCCGGATCGGTAGCACCGCGCGCGCCGCTCACGGCGATCGGCGACGGCGTATATTCCACTAGCCCAAGCACGGAAGACGGACATGGCTGGTCACAGTAAATGGAAGCAGATCAAGCACTACAAGGCCGCGACGGATGCCAAGCGCGGCGCGCATTTCACGAAGCTCATTCGCGAGATCACGGTTGCCGCGAAGGCGGGCGGTGGCGACCCCGCCGGCAATCCGCGACTGCGCACCGCGATCGAGGCTGCGAAGGCTGCGTCGATGCCAAAGGAGAACATCGAGCGCGCGGTGAAGAAGGGCACGGGCGAGCTCGAGGGCGTCGACTACTCGGAGGTCATGTACGAGGGCTACGGCCCGGGCGGCGTCGCGCTGCTCATCCACGCGGTCACCGACAATCCCACGCGCACCGTGGCCGAGGTGCGGTTCAAGCTCTCGCGCGGCAACGGCAACCTCGGCGCATCGAACTCCGTCGCATGGATGTTCGAGCGGAAGGGACAGCTCTACGTCGATGCGACGAAATTCGCGGAGGACATCGCGATGGAGGCCGCGCTCGAGGGCGGTGCGACTGATTTCGCGCAGGATGGCGACCAGTTCGTCGTGAGCACGGAACCGACGGAGCTGCACCACGTGAAGTCCGCGCTCGAGGCGAAGGGAGTCGCGGTGCAGGATGCCGAGATCTCGATGATTCCGAAGAACACTGTGCACGTCGAGGGGAGAGCGGCGGAGTCGCTGCTGAAATTGATGGAAGAGCTGGACTCACTCGATGACGTGCAAAAGGTGGAGGCCAACTTCGACATGGATGTGGCCGAGATGACGAAGGCGTGAGCCGCCGGCCGTGATCGTCCTCGGGATCGATCCCGGCACTGCCGCCACAGGCTATGGTGTGGTCTCGGGCGAGCCATTCGGCTCGCTCTCGCTGATCGAGTGCGGAGTGATTCGCACGCACGCGCGCGACCCGCTGCCGTCGCGCCTTCGCGAGATCTATGATGACGTCTCGATGCTCATCACTCGCCATCACCCGGACGCGCTCTCGATCGAGGATGTGTTCTACGCCAAGAACGTGCGCACGACGGTGGTGCTGGGCCATGCACGCGGCGTGATCCTGCTCGCGGCGCAGCAAGCGGAGCTCGCGATCCACGAATATCCGCCGGCCGAAATCAAGAAGGCGGTCGTGGGCACCGGCTCGGCCACGAAGGAGCAGGTGCAATTCATGGTCACGCGGCTCCTGCGCCTCAAGAGCGCACCGCAGCCGACCGATGCGGCGGACGGCACGGCGGCCGCGCTCGCACACATCATGGGGGGACGATTGGCGGGATTGAAGCGATGACGGCAATGCGTGCCGCGCGGTCAGGCAACTACAACTGTGAACAGCGACACAAACGGACACTGACGGACACAAACGGTCAACAGCGAATCAAGTTCGTTGCCGTTTTCGTCCGTCTGTGTCCGTCTGTGTCGTTCCATCAAACAGTTGCTGTTTCTGCCCTGTGCTCACCGCTACCGCTTACACACACGAGTGTTTTCCATTGATCGCCCGCGTCACCGGCAAGCTCGTCGCAAAGGAGCTCGACCGCGTCGAGATTTTCACGAGCGGCGGCGTCGCGTACGAGCTCGCGATTCCGCTCGGCGTGTACGAGACATTGCCCCGCGTGGGTGAGCAGGCAGAGCTCCACTCACATCTCGTCGTGCGCGAAGATGGATGGCTCCTCTTCGGATTTTCCACCGTCAACGAGAAGCGCGTCTTCCAGCGGCTGCTCACGGCGAACGGCGTGGGCCCGTCGCTCGCGCTCGGGCTCTTGTCGACGCTCTCGGCGGAGCGCCTCGTGCGCGCGATTCGCGAGCGGGATATCGCGACGCTCCAGGGCGTGCCGCGGGTCGGCAAGAAGAAGGCGGAGCGGCTCGTGCTCGATCTCTCGGACAAGCTCGACGACGTGGCGGGCTCGCCAGCATCGGGCGGACCGCGCCCAGAAGGCGCGAGCGCCGAGGACGCAATCCGCGCACTCGTGTCGCTCGGCTACGCGACGGTGGACGCCGAGAAGGCCGTGCGCGGCGTGATCGACACGGGAGCGGTGAAGCTCTCCGCGCCGGAGCTCATTCGCGCGGCGCTCGCAAAGATCGGAGGTCGCTGAAGGCGGATCGGAAGCGCCGGATCATGGCTGCCGGCGTGGTTGCATTGCTCGCGCAGCGCGCCCAATTTCGTGCATGACTACTGCCCGCCGCACCAACACGTTCACCGAATCGGTGATCCGTGAGATGACGCGCATTGCCAACGAGCACGGCGCCCTCAATCTCGCCCAGGGAATGCCCGACTTCCCCATGCCCAAGCCGATGAAGGACGCGGCGTGCACGGCCATCCACGCCGACATCAACCAGTATGCAATCACGTGGGGCACGCCCTCACTCAGGCTCGCGATCGCCGGGAAATACCGGCGCTGGTACGGCATGGATGTCGATTCGGAGCGCAACGTCACTGTCACCTGCGGCGCCACCGAGGCAATGGTGAGCGTGTTCCTCGCGCTCGTGAATCCCGGCGATGAGGTGATCGTGTTCGAGCCATACTACGAGAACTACGGCCCCGATGCGATTCTTTCCGAAGCGACGCCGGTGTTCGTGCCGCTCGAGCAGCCCGGCTGGGGAATCGACGAGGAGAAGCTGCGTGCGGCGTTCTCGAGCAGAACCAAGGCGATCATCGTCAACACGCCGCACAATCCGACCGGACGCGTGCTCACGCGCGACGAGATCTCGCTGATCGCGGAACTCTGCGTGAAGCACGATGTATATGCGTTCACGGATGAGATCTATGAGCACATCCGCTACGCCGGCGATCATCATGCGCTCGCGACGTGGCCCGGGATGGCGGGACGCACGATCACGATCTCCGGCCTCTCGAAAACCTTCAGCTGCACCGGTTGGCGCCTCGGCTACGCAATCGCTCCGGAGGCGGAGTCGGTGGCGATCCGGAAGGTGCACGACTTCCTCACGGTGGGCGCTCCGGCGCCGCTGCAGGAGGCTGGCGCGATCGGGATGGCCTTCGATGCGGAGTACTACAATCATCTTGCTCTCGCGTATCGTGCCCGCCGCGACCTCATGTGTGATGCGCTGCGCGAGGGCGGATTCACCTTCACCGTTCCGGAAGGCGCCTACTACGTGCTCGCCGACTTCTCGGCGCTGAGCGATCTCCGCGATGTCGAGTTCGCGAAGTGGCTGACGAGAGACGTGGGCGTCGCGCCGGTACCCGGCTCGAGCTTTTTCCGCGCCGGAGATGGCGGCAGCAAGCTCGTTCGCTTCGCCTTCTGCAAGAAGCACGATACGTTGATCGCCGCCGGAGAGCGGCTCGCGAACCTTCAGGCCCGAGTGTGATGCAAACGATGTCCCGCGCAGAGATCACGACCCCGGAAGTCATCGCCGACGAGTCGGTGGTGGAGCTGTCGCTCCGGCCGCAGCGGCTCGCCGAGTTCATCGGCCAGCAGAAAGTGAAGGACTCGCTCGCGATCTACATCGAGGCGGCGCGAGCGCGTCACGAGTCGCTCGATCACACGCTCTTTTACGGTCCGCCCGGCCTCGGCAAGACGACGCTCGCGGAGCTCATCGGGCGCGAGCTCGGCGTCAACATCCACACCACGTCGGGGCCGGCGCTCGAGAAGCCGGGAGATCTCGTGGGCACGCTCACGAACCTGCGCGCGCGCGACATTCTCTTCATCGACGAGATCCATCGCATGCGCCCCATCATCGAGGAGTTTCTCTACCCCGCGATGGAGGACTACAAGATCGAGATCCGCCTCAGCGACGGCCCGAAGGCGCAGACGATCACGATGCAGATCGAGCCGTTCACGCTGATCGGCGCGACGACGCGCTTCGGCATGCTCACGTCGCCCATGCGGGCGCGCTTCGGAATTCCGCTGCGACTCAACTTCTACCCGATGGAAGATCTGGAGCAGATCGTGATCCGGAGCGCCGAGGTGCTGAAGGTCGAGATCGATGAAGGCGGCGCGATGGAGCTCGCGCGCCGTTCGCGCGGGACGCCGCGCGTCGCCAACCGGCTGCTGCGCCGCGTGCGCGACTACGCGCAGGTGAAGGGGAATGGCCGCATTACGCACGATCTCGCCGATGCGGCGCTCGCCATGCTCGACGTCGATCAATTCGGCCTCGACGACATGGACGCCCGCATCATCAAGACCATCATCGAGAAGTTCGACGGCGGCCCAGTGGGCGTGAAGACCATCGCCGCGGCGATCGGTGAGGACGAGCTCACGATCGAAGAGGTGTACGAACCGTTCCTGGTGCAGAACGGATTTTTGCAGCGCACCCCGCGCGGCCGCATGGCGACGCACCAGGCGTATCGCCACTTCGGATTTTCACCACCGGCCACCGTTCCGGGACAACCGACGCTCTTCTGAATCGTCCATACATACACCCTTCACGGTGTGCCACTTGCGTGAGTTGATGAGCTCACTTGCCAGGACATCCCGGGAGTTGTATGGCGGTTTCCACGGAAGAACGCTGGAAAGAGCACAACGAGACTGGACGCCGCCACTTCGAGCGGGCGGAGTTCGCCGAGGCTGAGCAGGCGTACGTCGCGGCGCTTCGGCAAGCAACGTTACTGGGCGCGGTCACGCTGACCGAGCTGGGACAAGTCGCGTTCTCCCTCCGCGATTTCCAGCAGTCGGAGAGCTATTTTCGTCGCGCGCTCACGATTCGCGAGCAGGCGCTCGGATCCGAGTCCGTCGAGCTCATGCAGGCGCTCAACGATCTGGCGGCGCCGTCCTACTCGCGCGGAGAGCTCGAGCAGGCGGAACGACTCTATCGTCGCGCGCTCACGATCGGGGAGACGCAGCTGGGCGACTTGCATCCCGATCTCACCGTTTCGCTCAGCAATCTCGCGCGCCTGCATCAGCGACGGGCCGACTGGCGCGCCGCGGCTCCGCTGCTCGGCCGGCTGCTCGCCATCAAGCAGCGCGCGCTCGGCGAGACGCATCCGCACGCAGTCTCGCTGATGCTGGCGGTGGCGAACGCGCGCAGCTCCCTCGGCGAGCACGAAGTGGCGGAGGAGCTCGTACGGCGCGCGCTCGTGCTGCAGGAGCGTGCCCAGGCCGGCGACGCGGAGATGGTGCGCTCTCTGACCGTGCTCTCGAAGATCTACCTGGCGAGCGGGAAGACGCAGCTGGGCACCGAGCTCGCGGAGAAGGCGGCAAAACGCCAAAAACGGCTGGGAAGCGTGCCGCGCTTGCGGAACACACGCGCGCGCCTCGACCGCGACACTCCCGATTTTTCGGTGGATCCGGGGGCGCCCGCACCTCGCCAGGTGAAGCCGGCGGGCGCCCAGCCTGCGCGAGGCGAGCCGCCCACACCGAGCGCGCCAGCGGCTCCCGCGTCGACACCCACCCCGAGCCGAGTCGGCTCGCCGAGCTCTCCGAGCGCGCCAAGCACGCCCGCCACGCTGAGCCTGATGCGCTCCTATGCGAAAATGATCGAGAATGCGGGCGCGAGGCGCGGACAGCACCGTTCCTGGTGGTCGAGGATCTTCAGCCGCTGACTGCGCGGCGAATGGCCTTAGCGTTCGAAATCGGTGTGCCCGCAAGTGGTCTCTTGACAGCATCGCTCACGCAGAGCAAAGCTCCAGTGTATGCGGTGCGCATTGCTGGTTCTATTGCTTGCCGCGCTACCACTCGCGGCGCAAACGAACGACCAGGAGAATCGCTTCGCCACGATCGATTCTCTGGCATCCGAAGGTGATTCCGCTGGCGCTCTGCGCCTGCTGGATGCCGCCGTGCGCGCCAATGCGAGCGACGGCGAGGCATGGCATCGCCGCGGTGTGCTCGCGTGGCGCATGTCTGGAGCGGAGAAGCGCACGGGCTTCATGAAGCGGAGCGCGAACGAATCGCTGCTCAACGTCGCCGACTCGTCACTGCGCCTCGCAACCCGATACGCGCCCGGCTCTCCGGGCTACCTCGTCGATCTCGGACGGTTCGACCTCACGTCCAACTCCGCGGCGGTGCGCAAACGCGCCAAGCCCCTCTTCGAGGAGGCGCTCAAGGCGGCACGCAAGGGAAACGATCCCGTCGTGCTCTCGCGCGCCGCGGACGAGATGGGGATGACGTGGTGGCGACACTACGAGGACATCGCGGACAGAAACATCTACAGCACCATCATCAAGAACGTGAAGGACCGCACGTTCACGAAGGACCCGCGCTCGATCGCGTACTTCGTCGACCGGCAGGCGATCCGCGCTGCCGCGCAGGATTGGTCTGGCGCGCTCGAGTACCTGAAGGCATACGAGTTCTTTTCGGAAGCGATGCGAACGCAGCCCTCGAATGGGAGCGCCGCACGCCACATCTACCGCGCGCTCGTGGATCGTCAGCGGTGGATCGAGCTCGAGCATCTCGCGCGCGTGCGCCTCATCGACGATCACGCCGACGCATGGGCGTGGCTCGCACTCGGTCTGAGCTCGCACCGGCTCGGGGACGAGCATCAGTCTGGTACCGCCTTCGACAGCGCCATGGCATACCTTCCGCCAGCCGAGCGCGCGCGTCTCTCGAATCTTTCACGCATCGTGACGCCGAAGGACAGCATCAGCCGCAATCGCCTGCCGACCTCCGAGCTCGAGAACGATGAGCGCATGTACTGGCTGATGGCGGATCCGCTCTGGGCGACATCGGACAACGAGGGGCGCAACGAGTTTCTGAGCCGGGCGGTGTTCGCGGAGCTGCGCTTCTCGGTCGAGGAGTTCGGCATTCACGGCATCGACACCGACCGGGGCGATGTCTACGTGCGCTACGGGCCGCCGCCGGCGGTGATCTCCTTCCCGCCCGATGCGCTCAAGCAGGGCGAGCATCGCATTCGCATTCTGTGGTGGTACAGCACGCAGGAGACCTTCCTCTTCCGTCAGCTCCCCACCTACGGCGTCGCCACGCTGGATCCGGACGACGCGCGCGAGACGCAGCGCCTCCGTGACACGGTCCCTGTCGCATGGACGAACGCGGGCGCAAAGCCGCTCGCCGACTCGATCAACGTCGCGCTCACGCGCTTCCGGGCCTCGTCGGATTCCTCCGACGTGTATTTCGCGGCCGAGCTTCCGGTGAAGCGGATGGTGGAAGACGTCGATCTCGCGCGCGGCGCACTCGATGTGGAGCTCGAAGCGTACACATGGCGCGCCAAGCCCGTGTTCACCTCCACGTCGCACGAGACGATCGACTTCGCGCATCCGGACATCAATCAGATGCACGCGTGGCGCACGCGGCTGCAGGCGGGAACGTTCCTCTATCGCGTAGAGGCTCTGCAGCCCGATGCGGGACGCGGTGCGCGATCGGCGAGCCGCATCGAGCTCGTACCCGGCGGTGGCTTCGGCCTCAGCGACATCCTCGTTGCCGATTCGCTGTCGCCCGCGAATGCAAATATCGATCGCTGGTCGGACTTCCGGATCGCGCCGAACGTCGGGCGAGTGCATCGCGGCAAGTCCTTCGCGATGCTCTGGGAAACCTACGACCTGCAGAAGATGCCCAACGGCAATTCGTCGTACGATGTCACGATCACGCTGCGCCGAGAAAAAGGCGGTGGGCTCGGCGCCCTCGCGGCGAAGATCATCGGCGGCGTGAAGAGCGCGATCGGCATCTCGGGCAACGGGAGCGATCACATCTCGCTCAGGTTTCCGAGGCAGACGCCCGCGCGCGATGTTGCGGTGGATTACGTCACCCTGGATCTCGGCGAAGCGCCGGTTGGCAATTACGTGATCGACGTCGACATCACGGATCTCGCCACGCATCGTCACGTCTCTCGCGAGCGGCCGCTCACGATCGTGGAGTGACCGAGCCCGGCGCCCACGTGCGCGGGACGCGAACGTCCGATTACGAATTCGAGCTTCCCGCCGCGCAGATCGCGCAATTTCCACTTCCACAGCGCGATGCGAGCCGGCTACTGACCGTGAATCGTGAGACCGGCGAGATCGCGCACCGGCGGTTCACCGACCTTCCATCGATCGTCGCCCCGGGCGACGCACTCGTGCTCAACACCACGAAAGTGTTCCGCGCGCGATTGCTCGGCGCGCGCGATTCGGGAGCGCCGGCCGAGATTCTGCTTCTGCGCCCGTTGGCGGACGGCACGTGGGAGGCGATGGTCAGCCCCGGCGGCAAACTGCATCCCGGCCGACGCGTGCACGTCGCGGCGGGATTCGATGTCGAGATCGTGGCGATGACGGACCGTCGGACGCGCATCGTCCGGCTCCTCTCCGACGGCGACGTGAGTGCAGCGATCGAGCGGCACGGCCACATCCCGCTCCCGCCGTACATCGCGCGCTCGGATACGACGGCTGACGCCGAGCGTTACCAGACTGTGTACGCGCGTGAAAAGGGATCGGTCGCCGCTCCCACGGCGGGGCTGCACATGACCGATGCACTTCTCGCAGAGCTGGACGCGCGAGGGGTTCGGCGCGTGGATCTCGTGCTGCACGTTGGTGCGGGCACGTTCAAGCCCGTGGAAGTGGAGGATCCGGCGAAGCATCCGATGCACGAGGAGCACTACCATCTGTCGAGTACGAGCGCCGACGCATTGAATCACGTCCGCGCGCGCGGCGGAAAGATCTGGGCGCTTGGCACCACGAGCGCGCGGGCGCTCGAGAGTGCCGTGCGCGCGGATGGAAGCTTCGCCGAGTCGAAGGGGGAGACGCGGCTGTTCGTTCGTCCTCCCTATACGTTTCGCGGCATAGACAGACTGATCACGAATTTTCATCTTCCGCGCTCGACGCTCCTGATGCTGGTCGCCGCGCTTGCGGGCTATGATCTCACGATGCGCGCGTACAGAGAGGCAGTGGATGCGGGATACCGGTTCTACTCGTACGGAGATGCGATGGCGATCCTGTAGCCGCTCCGGGATGGTCGATGCGTAGCTCCCGCTTCGGCTTCACCATTCACGCGCGCGATGGGCGCGCGCGCACCGGAGCGTTCCGCACGCCGCACGGAGATGTCGAGACGCCGGCGTTCATGCCCGTGGGTACGGCAGCAACGGTAAAGGCACTCGACCCTCGCGATCTGCGCGAGATCGGCGCGCAGATGATCCTCGCCAACGCGTATCACCTGCACCTGCGCCCCGGAGAGGACGTGGTGCGTGCAATGGGCGGCATCCACCGCTTCATGGCATGGGACGGCCCGATGTTGACGGACTCGGGCGGATTTCAGGTGTTCTCGCTCGAGGGGATGCGCACGGTGAGCGAGGATGGCGTCGCGTTCCAGTCGCACATCGACGGCTCACGCCGAATGTTCACCCCCGAGAGCGTCATGGCGCTGGAGCATGCGATCGGCGCCGATGTGATCATGCAATTCGATCACGTGATCCCCGGCCAGTCCGAGTACGCGCAGGCGCTCGATGCGAGCGAGCGCTCGATTCGCTGGCTCGAGCGATCCTTGCGCGAGCACCGGCGTCTGCAGGAGGCGGAGGGCGAGCGCGGCGACGCGCAAACGCTCTTCCCGATTGTCCAGGGGGGCGCACACCCGGAGCTCCGGCGCGCTGCCGCGCTCGCGATCGGCTCGATGGGCGATTGGGACGGGATCGCCATTGGCGGACTCTCCGTGGGCGAGCCCAAGCCCGCCATGTATGAAATGCTCGATGTCATGAGTGAGGCGCTCCCCACGGACCGCCCGCGCTACCTCATGGGTGTCGGCTTTCCCGAGGATCTGATCGAGGGCGCGCGGCGAGGCGTCGATCTCTTCGATTGCGTTGCGCCCACACGCATGGGACGCACGGGAACCGCGTTCACGAGTGAGGGGCGGCTCAACGTTCGGAACGTAAAATTTCGAACCGATCCACGTCCGCTCGATTCCCGCTGCGAGTGCTCGACGTGCACGCGCTTCACCCGCGCCTACATCCGCCATCTGTTCGTATCGGACGAGGCACTCGGCATGCATCTTCTTTCCCTGCACAATGTACATTTCCTGATTGCGCTCATGCGCGACGTGCGCAGCGCCATCGTCCAGGAATCGCTCGAGGCGTGGAGCGAGCGATGGCTCGAGCGCTATCATCTTCGACCTCCGTCCAGTCCATGAACCTCGTACTCGCATTTCTGTTGATGCAGCCCACTCCGGGCTCGAATCCGATGTTCGGATTCGCGTTCCAGATGCTGCTCATCCTCGCCATTTTCTACTTCATACTCTTCCGCCCGCAGCAGAAGGCGAAGCAGCAGCAGGAGCGCAGCCTGCGCGAGATCAAGAAGGGCGACGAGGTGGTGACGGCCGGCGGCATCATCGGCGATGTGATTCACATCAAGGAGACGATGAAGGACGGCGCGGCCGTCGTGACGATGGAGGATCGCATCACGATCAAAAGCGCGGAGTCGCGGATCGTGGTCGAGCGCGGCCGCATCGCCAAGGTGCTTTCCAAAACCGGTGAAGGAGCCGCCGGCGCGTGACGCTGCTGGATATCTGGGTACTCGATGCCCCGATCCTTCGCCAGGACACGACGGTGGTCACCGGGGTCACGGATGCGCACCGTCGGCTGATCGATGACATGTTCGAGACGATGTACGCCGCGCGCGGCATCGGCCTCGCCGCCACGCAGGTGGGGCGCCTCGAGCGCATCTGCGTGGTCGATGTCGACAAGGCGCGATACGCGCTCGTGAATCCGGAGATCGTCGCGAGCGATGGCGAGCAGACCGGCGAGGAGGGCTGCCTGTCGATCCCGGAGATCTACGGCGACGTCACGCGCGCACAGCACGTGGTCGTGCGCGCGCTCGATCGCGATGGAAAGCCGATCGAGATCGATGCCACGGACCTGCTCGCGCGCTGCCTACAGCACGAGATCGATCATCTCCATGGACGACTGTTCATCGATTATCTCGGCCTGGTGAAGCGGCAGGCCGCCATCAAGAAGTGGAGGAAGCTGCGGGGCAAGGACAAGTCGCTCACGCGCACGATCGAGCCGCGCGACGCGGCGGAGCATCACGATCGCGATGAGGAGCTGTAGTGCGGATCGTGTTCTGGGGAACATCGAGCTTCGCCGTGCCTGCGCTCCGCGCGCTGCTCGGCGAGGGCTTCGATGTGGTGGGCGTGGTGACGCAGCCCGATCGTCCGGTGGGGCGATCGCGCTCCACGCTGGTGCCGTCGCCCGTGAAGAGTGCGGCGCTCGATGAGGAGCTTCCCCTGTTCCAGCCGGAGTCTCCCGCAGACGAATCGTTTCTGACCGAGCTGCGCGCACTCGAGCCCGAGCTCAGCATCGTCGTGTCGTACGGGCACATTCTCAAACCGTCGCTGATCGCGCTCCCAACCCTCGGCACGATCAACGTGCACGCGTCGCTGCTTCCCGCGCTGCGCGGCGCGGCGCCCATCCAGGGTGCGGTGCGCGAGGGATTGGACGAGACGGGTGTCACCGTGATGCGCATGGTACAGGCGCTCGACGCGGGACCGGTTCTGCTTCGATCGCGCACGCCCATCGCGCGCGACGAGACCGCCGGTGAGCTCGAGTCGCGCCTGTCGGAGCTCGGCGCGCTGGCGCTCGTCGAAGCGCTCACGCTGATGTCGCTGGGCAAGCTCACCGAGACACCGCAGGAAGACTCGAAGGCCACGTACGCGCCCAAGATCGTGCGCGAGATGGCGCGCATCGACTGGAGCGCGCCGG